>JAQTVL010000085.1 GCA_028706835.1 Phycisphaerae bacterium
GGCTGGCACGATTTCGAGCGTCTCAAGGCTGAATTGCAGCGGCGAAATGTGACGTTCCCGCCGCCCATTGCCCTGGCGCTGCGTAAGGTTCTATCATGGACGACGGCCCTGCGCTACGCAGCCGAGGCGGGGAGCCAAAAAGAGGCATTGGCTTTTCTCGATGCCGCCAGGATAATAGTGCATTGGGTGGAGGAGCGACTGCGATGACGCGATTGAACGCTCGGGCAACAGAAGACACGCGACTTATCGAGAAGGTGCTCGGCAAGGAGTTCGCCCATGTCAGCGCCTATCGCTACAACCCCGCGGTTATCCGGATTCGGATTGTCGATCCGCGTTTCGCTGGCAAGGACCTTGCCGAGCGGGAGCAGATGGTGGAGCCGCTGCTTTGTCAACTGCCCGAAGCGGTCTATTGCGACATCACTTTACTTCTGACGCTTGCCCCGGGCGAAGAGGACGACTCGTTCGCGAATTACGAGTTCGAGCACGCAGCCAAGTCGAGCGTGTGAGTCACCATTCCCCTCAATTCCGGCTATGTACCCTTTGTGGTCGGGGGCTTCTTGGAGTGAGAACGTGAGTCTACTCGTTACCGGCAGCATCGCCATTGATTCGGTCAAGACCCCGCACGGCGAGATGAGCGAAGGGCCAGGCGGGTCCGCGATCTACTTCTCGTTCGCGGCCAGCCTGTTCGTGCCGACCCGGCTGGTCGGCGTCGTCGGGGAGGATTACCCGAAGGCATACTTCGAGCAGTTCAAAGGCCGGCCCATCGACCTGGCGGGGCTTGAGGTCCGCAAGGGGTCCAAGACGTTCCGCTGGAAGGGCAGCTACGAGGGCGCCATGAACGAGGCCACCACGCTGGCGGTGGACCTGAACGTGCTGGCGGAGGCGGGGCCGAAGATTCCCAAATCCTTCGCCGACACCGAATACGTGTTCCTGGCCAACACGCACCCGGCGCTTCAGATGGAACTGCTGGGCCAACTGCCCGCCGCCAAGCTGGTCGTCGCGGACAGCATGAACCTGTGGATCCACACGGAGCGTGCGGCGCTGGTGGCGCTGCTGGGCAAGATCGACGGCTTCGTGCTCAACGACGGCGAGGCCCGGATGCTCACCGGGCAGGACAATCTGATCGCCGCGGGCAGGCAGGTGCTGGCGATGGGTCCGCGGTTCGTGGTCATCAAGAAGGGCGAGCACGGCAGCCTGGTATTCACCCGCGCCGGCCTGGTGTGCCTGCCCGGCTACCCGACCGAGAAGGTCGTCGACCCAACCGGCGCTGGCGACAGCTACGCCGGCGGCATGATGGGCACCCTGGCCCGCGACGGCAAGGCGGACCGCAACCACCTCGACGCCCAGTTGCTCAAGACAGCCGTGGTCACCGGCACGGTGGTAGCCAGCCTGAACATCGAAGGCTTCGCGCTTTCGCGTCTGTCAGCCATTACACGCAAGGACGTGGACGAGCGTGTGGCGGCATTCCGGCCGATGGTGAATTTCTGAATGGACATGCGGCTGTTCATCGCTCTGGAACTTGATCACGCCGGCAAGCGGGCGGTGGGCAAGCTCATCGACCGGATCGGCAGGCCGCCGGGCAAGTTCCGGTTCGTCACGCCGGCGCAGATGCACCTGACGCTGAATTTCCTCGGATCGCTGCCGGCAGAGCGTGCATCGGAAATCTCCGATGCGATGATCCGCGCGGCTGCGACGGTCCAGCCGTTCGAGTTCGCGCTGGCTGGCTTCGGGGGCTTTCCCGACCTGCGGTCGCCGCGGGTGCTGTGGGTCGGGCTGAACGAGCCGGCTGGGGCGCTGCTCAGGCTGCAATCCGCGCTGACGCGCGAACTGGCGGCGCTGGGGTTCCGCCCGGAGGGCCGTGCGTTCACCCCGCACATCACGCTCGCCCGCGTGAAGTTCCTCGAACGCCGGGTGGACTACGAAGCGATGTTCAAGCCGCTGACGAACTTTTCCGGCCCGGACCAGTCGGCCGACGAAATACTGCTCATCAGTTCCGACCTGTCCGGCGACATTCCCGTCTACACGACGGTGGCCACCGTGCCGCTGGGCGGGTCCTGACGCGATTCACGCCATCGCAGAAACTCCTCGATCGCCGCCTCGAACTCTGTCGCCGAGTTGATCGCCCGCACACGATCCTTCAGCACGCGACAGGGGACCAGGTATTTGCCGTACCAACTGATCTGCTTGCGGAAGAGGTTCACGGCTGACCGCTCGTCGTGAAGGCGCGCGTGGTGGGCGAAGTGCTCGCGCATGAACTGGCACTTCTCGGCCAGCGTCGGCGGCGGCGGAGTTTCGCCCGTCGACAGGTAGCTCCAGATATCCCGGAAGATCCAGGGCTGCCCAAGCGCCCCCCGGCCGACCATCACGCCGCGGCAGCCCGTTTCGCGCAGCATCCGCGCCGCGTCCGCCGGCGTCTTCACGTCGCCGTTGCCGACCACCGGGATTCGCGACACGGCTGACACCACCGCGGCGATGCCGTCGAGGCGGCACCGGCCGCTGAACTGCATCTGCGTCGTCCGGCCGTGGATGGTGATGGCGGCCACGCCGAGCTGTTCCATCCGCGTCGCCAGCCACGGGGCGACGATCGAGTCGTCGTCCCAGCCGAGGCGGAGCTTGGCTGTCAGCGGCAGATCGCCCAACGCCGCGATCATCCGCTCGACGATGCGGAGGGCGTCGGCGGGCCTGCGGAGCAGATCGCTGCCGCCGGCCTGCTGGGTGATCTTGTCCGCGGGGCAGCCCATGTTCAGGTCGACGATGTCGGCCCCGGCGTCGGCGGCCCAGCGGCAGGCGTCGGCCAGCAGGGCCGGGTCGTCGCCGAAGAATTGCATCGCGACGGGGCGGTCGCGCGGGTCGAGCGCCGCCATCGCCATGGAGCCCCGCCCGCCGTGCAGCACGCCCTGCGGGCAAAGCAGCGACGTGCAGGTCAGCCCGACGCCGCCGGTGGCCCGGACCACCAGGCGATACGGCAGTTCGCAGTAGCCCACCATCGGCGCGAGCAGCAGCGGAGTCGCGAGTTTCACGCGCCCGATCTGGAGGGCGGGAGTATCCATGCGGACATGATACCGGGCCGCCGCGTGCCGGTCATGCGGTCCCGATACGAAAAGGCAAGCGGCAATTGCCGCTTGCCGTCTCAGTCCGCGAATCCGCCCGTTGGCGCCGTCACACCGTTGCCGCGGCCATTGCCCGCTCCAGCGGCAGGCCTGCCTTCTCCCAGTCGACCACGCCGCCCAGGTACGTATGCACATTGGTGAATCCGACTTCGTCAAGCTTCTTGGCGGCGATCGTCGAGGCGGGGCACTCGCTGCTGCCGCAATATACGACGATCTTGCGGGCCTTGCTGCCGACCTTGCCCTCGACGCGATTGACAAACTCCGCGTCATCCACCGGGATGTTGACCGAGCCCGGAATGTGCTTGTCCTGGAAATGGCTGAACCCCAGGACGTTGATCAGCAGGTAGTCCTCGCTGGACTTCAATAGCAGTCTCAACTCGTCACGACTGATTGTCTTCATGTGCAACCTTCCTTTCCTCTTCGGGCCATCTGGTAAATCATAGGTCGCACGATTCGGCGGCGGCGAGATGACTTCAACCGTGGAATTGCGGGTTGAGGGTACCGAGTACGCGCTCCCCTGCGCCCCCGACGGCGTCGAGGGCTCCGGGGCGCGGCTAACCGATGGATCAGGGAATCGGGCCGGCGGCATCGGCTTCAGACGCCGTCAGGATCGCGCCGGCGGCGCGGAGCGCCGTCTGCAATTCGCTCACGTCGATCTTCCGCGGCGGGATGTCGCGCCGCAGGCTGATCGCCGCCGCCACGCCGGCGGCTTCGCCCATCACCGCGCACTGGGCGATCACCCGCAGGCTGCCCAGCGCGATGTGGGTGCAACTCACGCATCTTCCGGCGACGAGCAGGTTGTCCACGCCCAGCGGCACCATCATGCGATACGGCATCTGGTAGCAGAAGCCCCTGCCCGGCCGCCACACCTCGCCCTCCTCCAGGCCCGGACCCTTGAGCGCGTGGACGTCGATATAGAACGCACCCATGCCGATGCTGTCCGGCCAGGGGCGCGACGACTTGATGTCGTCCTCGGTCACGACGACCTCGCCGATGATCCGCCGGCTCTCGCGCAGGCCGAGCAGCGGCGCCGTCGAGATCATGTAGGCCTTTTCCATGCCCGGAATGTAGCGGCGGTACACGTCGAGGCAGTGGAACGCCTGCCGCCGACCCTCGATCGTCGCCCGCGTCAGGTCCGTCGCGTTGTTCGCGTCCACGCCAGTCATGTGCGTGAAGTTCACGCCCACCTGGTCCGGCCGGCTCGGCGTCCACCACCAGCCCATGATCTGGTTCTGGATCGGCTCCATCACGCCGTCGGCCTGGGCCTTCGCCCAGACAGCGGACAACTTCCAATCGTCGCCGCGGAAGGCCTTGACGCGATCCCAGTCCACGCCGCCGATGGTGAACATGAGCGTGGCCGGCTGACAGGCGTGGTCGGACGATCGGCCGACCTCGAACGTGCAGCCGGCGGACGCCGCGGCGTCGCCGTCGCCGGAGCCGTCGATGATCCGGCGGGCGCGGATGATCGATCGCCCCGACTTGTTCTGCACGATCGCGCCAACGGCCCGGCTGCCCTCGACCAGCGTCTCGCAGTAGAAGGTGTGGTAGAGCAGCGTCACGCCGGCCTCGGCCGCCATGCGGTCGAGCAGGAACTTCATCGGTTCGAGCTCGTAGTCGAGGTTGGCGCCGGTGACGACGGCGAAGCCTTCGTCGGCTGACCGGCGGCAGATTTCCCACATGATCCCGCCGACGATGCGGTTCGGCCCGCCCCACTGACGCAGGATGCAGATATGGTTGTGCCCCCCGGCTGTGCCGACCCCGCCGAGGCAATTGGCCTGCTCGACGAGCAGCGTCTTTGCGCCGGCCCGGGCCGCGGCGATGGCAGCCGCCAGCCCCGCAGGCCCGCCGCCGGCAACGAGCACATCGACCTGGGCGGAAACGGGAAGTGAATTGGGCATGGTTCCTATCCTCCGAGTATGGCGTCTCGCCCCGATTCTACCCTCCCCGCCCCGACCGTTTCATCCCCCACCCCCCTTTTTCCAGAAGATTTCATCCCCATACCCCCATTTTGAAATCTTTGGATGGCTGCTCAGAAAACGCGTTATTATCGGACTCTTGGCCGGGTTTGTCAGACGGCTGAAATCTTCGGAAAATTGGCCATAAAGACGCGTTATTATCGGACCAACTATCCGCCTTTCGTGCGATGTTCCGTGCGTCACGAAAAAGAAGAGAAGCCGTCCGACTTCTGGCTCGCCCTCACAGCCCGCCCTTCTTCTTCCGGCTGGGCTTCTTTGGTTTCTTGTCGGCAGACAGCGATGGGAAACGGAGCGGTTTCGGGTCGGGCGTGTCCTCGTCCTTGAGGAGCTTGTCCTGGAGGAACTTGTCCGCGAGTCCGTCGAGGCCGTCGATCTCTTCGTCCAGGCACGGGCATGGCGTCTCGGCATCGGGCAGTTCTCGGCCGCACATGGCGCACCAAAGCCAGCCGCAGGAGCGGCACCGGGCCACACCAATGCCCTCCAGTTCCGGGTCGTTTCCGCAGTCCTCCGTGTCGGCGGACCCGCACTTGGGGCAATCGCCGATCATGACCTGATTGACGAAGTCCTCCGCCGAGGAACTGTTCGCCATCAGCTTCTCCAATTCGGCGCGGGCAGCCGGGTCCATCTTCCCCAGGAGTTCCGCCGCCATCTGCTCGAGCTCCGGCCCCCCCACCAACCCCTCAGCCGGTGCGTCGCAATGCGGGCAGGACTTGGCGGACTTCGCGATTTCCTTCTTGCACGCCCAGCACTTCATCGTTGCCCTCCCGCGAGGTCAGCCTCGCTTGGCCAGGATTTCCATCACTTTCTTCCATGCAGCCGGCGGCACCGGCGGGACCTGGCGGTTGGCCAGGATCGCCTTGGCCCGCTCGTTCAGGCGGGTGTACATGTCCTTGCGCCCGGAGGCTTCCCAGGAGGCGATGTTGCCGCGGAACGTCAGGCTGGGAAACCACAACGCCTCGCGAAAGTTCTTGACCGTGTGGTCGTGCGTCAGGAAGTTGTTGCCCGCGCCCACCTCGTCGATCACGTCCAGCGCCAGCGTCTTGTCGGTGATCTCGATGCCCCGGCTGATGAACCGGGCCATCGACGCCAACTCATCCGCCAGCACGATCATTTCGGCGGAACTGGTCAGGCCTGAGTCGAGGTAGCCCATGTCGTGGATGAGCTGGGCGCCGGAAAGCTCGGCCATGAGGATTTCGTAGGCGGCCTCGGCGCCGGCCTGGGCGTCGAGGACCTTGGCGTCGGATGCACCCGCCAGGGCCCACACCGGCAGGTTGTAGTGGTGGGCCAGGTCGGCGTAGGCGGAGAAGCACAGGTGGAACTCGGGCGCGGCGTAGGGGAACGTGCCGGCGGACATGTCCATGGCGGTCGTGTTGCCGCCGTAAACGAACGGGGCGCCCGGCTTGGCGAGTTGGTGAATGACCAGGCCGGCCAGGCACTCGGCGTTGCCCAGGGCGATCGCGCCGGCCATGGTGACCGGCGCGGTGGCGCCGCACATCGCGCCGGTGGGATAGGTCACGGGCACGCCGTGGCGGGCGCAGTAGACCAGCTTCTCGATGCCCATGTTCGTATGGACCAGGGGCGCGATCGGCTCGGAATACAGCAGCAGGAACGGCCGCTTGGCCAGGGCCTCCGGCGAACCGGCGACGGCGCTGGCCATCTGGTGGATGTCGATCATGTCGCCGATGTGGTGGGCGGTGAACACCAGCGGCTTGATCGTGCCCTGCATCATCGCGGCGAACTGGTGGACGTAGCTGTCGTCCCGGCCGACGTCCTTGGCGATGGCCATGCACATCACGAAGTCGAGGTTGGCCAGGCCGTCGACGAGGCGGGCCAGGTCGACCACGTCCTGCTTGACGGTCTCGCGGCGCAGGCCGGTGTTGATGTCGATGGTGAAGGGACAGTCCGAGCCGGTGCCGTAGTAGGTGCGATGGCCTTCGAGCACCATGGCGGATTCGCCGGTGCGGGAATAGAGCGTGACGGACTTGGGGGCGCTGCGGATGGCCTCCTCGACGAGGTGGGCGGGGAAGAAGACGCGGGCGCCGTCGACCGTGCAGCCGGCGTGGCGGAGCAGTTCCCGCCCGCCGTCATCCAGCACGACCGAGCCGGTGCGCTGAAGGATTTTCAGGCTCGCGTCGTGCAGCCGGGCAATGTCGGAGTCGCTGAGGACACGGTAGTGGATGCGTCGCGGATGCATGGTCAACTCCTGGCGCCTACTTCCTCCCGATCGCCTTGTGGAACGCGGCCATCAGTTTCTTCGTGATCGGCCCGGGCTTGCCCGTGCCGACGGTTCGCTGGTCGACGGAGCGGACGGGGATCACCTCGGCGGCGGTGCCGGTCAGGAAGCACTCGTCGGCGACGTAGAGGTCGTGCCGGGTCAGGTTGATCTCGCGAACCGTGATGCCCATCTTCTTCGCCAGTTTCATGACGAACCGCTGGGTGATGCCGATGAGGATGCCGGCGGAGATGGGCGGGGTGAGCAGTTCGCCGTCCTTGGCGATGAAGATGTTGTCGCCGGTACACTCCGCGACGAGGCCCTCGTGGTTGAGCATGATCGCCTCGAACACGCCGGCGTCGCGGGCCTCGATCTTGGCCAGGATGTTGTTCAGGTAGTTCAGGCTTTTGATCCGCGGCGGCATCGCGTTGGGGTGATTGCGGATCGTCGCCGCCGTGATGACCGGCATGCCCTCCCGGTACCACTCCGGCGGATACAGCGAAATCTGGTCGGTGATGACGAACATGGTCGGCCTGTCGCACTTGGCCGGGTCCAGGCCGCGGGTGACCACCACGCGGATGTAGCCGTCGGCGATCTTGTTGACCTTGAGCGTGTCGTTGACGGCCCGCTTGACGTCCGCCTTCGACCAGGGGATCGCCATGCGGATCGAGTGGGCGGACTCGAACAGCCGGGCCACGTGGGCGTCGAGCTCGAACGCCCTGCCCTTGTAGCTGCGAATGCCCTCGAAGACGCCGTCGCCGTAGAGCAGGCCATGGTCGTAGACCGAGACCTTCGCATCGTTCTTGTCCACCAGTTTGCCGTCGAGCCAGACCTTCATTGCGCAGTCCTCACGTACGTGTCCATATCCTTGAACCCCGATTCCGAGGTGCTTGATTCTATCGTGGCCAACCGCAGAGCCAAGTGCCGAATCGCCGCCCTCATTCCGCCGGCGGCGTCAGGCCCGCGGCTTTGCGATCGAACCGCATCGCGTAGACCGAACCGTCGGTCTGCACCAGCCAGAGCAGTTTCCGTTTCGCGTCCCACTCGATGCCGGTGGACACGCCATAGCCGGGGTTGGCCCGGCTGGTCTTGTCGACGGCGAACGCGCCAGGCATTTCGAGCCATTCGTCCGCGGCACAGTCGTAGACCAGGTTCCGCTGCGCCGCCTTGTCCACGCCGGTGCAAATGAGAACCGCGTCGTCGTCCGGCAGGTAGGTCGCCTCGCGGGCGTAGTTGGCGCCCATTGGGAACTTGTCGCTGTTTTTCGGCTCAAGCACCTTGACGGCGCGCGTATTCAGGTCGCACGCCCAGATCTTTTTCTTGTCCTTGACGCCGAAGTGGAAGATCAGCACGCGGTCGCGCTTGCTGTCGTAGGTCATGCCGTGCCGGTCGCCGAAGGCCGGGGGCGGGAACGTCCGCGACTCGTCGTGCTGCGTGGCGGCCACCGCCTTGTAGCGGCGGTTGGCTACGTCCGCCAGCCAGAGGCCCGAGGCGTTGCCCGTGCCGCCGTACTTGTCCGCGAACACGGCGACCCCGTGCGGCGTGGGGGCCATGAGCGTCTTGTGCCGCTCGGGATCGAGGAAGCCCTCGCTGGTCCACTGCGGCGGCGGAACGAACCACCTGTACGTCCCCGGGTCGTACATGAACGTGCCGCACGGGTTGGTCAGCCGATACGCGGCATGCCGCCCGGTCCATATCATCAGCCCGCTGACCGAGTCGAGCCCGTAGGACAGGTAGCTGTGCGGCCCCCAAGGCGCGCCACTCATCGTCGGCACGGGCGCGCCGTCGTTGCTGTAGCAGTATTCAAAGGGCAACTCCGGCGTGTAAAGGATGTGCCAGCGGTTGGTGGCCAGCGAGTAGTGGGCCACGTCGGTGCCGCAGTGCGAGCTGTGCCCGCCGGCCCAGTGCAGCAACTGGTCGTGGGCCGGGTCGATGACCGTCGTGCCCCAGTCGCGATTGACATGCTTCTTCGGCGGGTTCACATCAACCCACTTGTTGACGGGCAGGTTCTTTAGGAACTCGGCGAATTTTTCCGGGTCCGCCGGCGGAACGTCCTCGTACCACGCGGGGTCGAACCCGTTGCCGCGGACCTGGATCGTGTCCGGCTGGGTCGCCGCAGTCGCGGTGCCGGCGTCCTTGCCGGGCAGGTCGAGGCTGCCGGTGAACTGCTTGACCACCTTGCCATAGCTGGTCGCGTCGGCTGCCCAACTCAGCGTCTTGCCGTCCTCGCTGATAGTCGCCTTCACGGGTGGCTGGAACGTCGTCGGCTCGCGTTTGCCCTCCCCGGCCGACAGCCGGGTCCACGTGTTGGCCTCG
Organism: Phycisphaerae bacterium; assembly: GCA_028706835.1. Taxonomy (GTDB): domain Bacteria; phylum Planctomycetota; class Phycisphaerae; order JAJVII01; family JAJVII01; genus STB-87. The sequence goes on from JAQTVL010000085.1 coordinate 9,615, forward strand.
ATGTCGTAGCACCACACGTCGAATGGCAGGCGTGCCCACAGCGGGCCGCAGTAACTCATCGAGCCGTTGGCGTCCTGCCCGCCGACGACGTAGACTTTGCCGTCGCGAGCAGCCATGCCGTGGGCACATCGCGGCGGCGGGGCGAGTTTGGGGTTGGCGAGGGTCCACGTTCGCGACTTGCAGTCGTAGAGCCACGTGTCGTTGTAGACGCCGAACAACCCCTCGCCGCCGAACAGGACGACCTTTTTCGTCTTGTCGTCGTAGGACATCGCCGCGTTGCAGCGCACCGGCGGCTCCCGCTGCTCGACCAGCATGGCTTGCTTGACCCACTCCTGCCGGATGCCGCGGAGAAACCCCACATCAAGAATCTCCCCGGGTCGCGGCATCTTACTGTCGATCAGCCATCCCCGTATCAGTTCACGGTCCGCCGCCGTCTCGCTACCGTAGTAACGATTGCTCAAGCTACAGTAGGTAGCACGGAGCCTATAAGCCGCATCCCGTCTGCCAACCGCATCCGCGGGCGGCGCCCCGAGTTCCAGCGGCTTCCATTGGCCTTCCTTGAACAGGCACGTCCCCAGCCGGCCTGTCGTGCTCAACCCGCCGACGCCGCCGAACCAGACGACTTCGTTGTTCAGCTTGTCCGGCGCGGTCGTGCCCCACCGGGCGGGCGGGGTGTTCGGGCCGGTGGGACCGGTCTCCGCCGACTCCGCCGGGGTCGTCGCCGGGGCGGGGATCGCCGACATGAGGCAGAACAGAGCGATCAGCGATGTGCGAAGCATGGGTGTCCTTTCTCGGTTCGCAGGCAGCCGGAAACTACCCGCAGATTACCCAGCCAGGCCGTCGGCCGCAACCCGGCAGGCTGGCACGAAGAGGCATGACCATAACCGCGCGGCGTCTTTGTCGTGTAGCAGGCCACGCCTTCAGGCGTGGTACGCGTCCAGCCCTCCTCCCATCTTCAGGGCGTTTCAACGCCCTTACTCGGTCTTGGCTTGAGCCCAACTGCGTGGCTGAAGCCAGGACAGAGAGAAGGCCGTTGAAACGGCCTGAAGGACAAAGCGCAGGCAGGTCGGGGGCACCATGCCTGAAGGCGTGGCCTATTACACGACGACGCAAAAACGGTCATGCGCCCGCCTGGCCCGAAGGGGCGTGCAGGTCTGCAACACAGCGCCAACAACTGGATTCCAACACAGAGATACGGAGAGGCGGAGATACGGAGAGGGGTGAGAAAGGCGGCGCGAACCTTCGGCCGGTATTGGGGACGGGTGTGGCAAGAGTTGGTGGCATGCTTGCCAATCCGTCTTTTTGTGGAGTGCGGTAGCGCAGCTACCGCTTTGGGTCGCGCAACGTCGCGCCTGCCCTCCAAAGCGGTAGCTGCGCTACCGCACTCACAAACAGCGAAGAGTTGTTCTTGCCGCTGAATTTGCCGCACTCTTGGGGATGAAAAGGGGGATGACAAGTCACGCACTATTTCCGACCGACGACAACGCATCGTGATCCCTCTTCCTGCCTGAGTTCCCGGACTATCGACCAGCAAGCAAGAAATTGATCGTACCCGCCTTGCGATCTGCCGGCCCCCACCGCGGCTGAAGCCGCACCTCCCCCGCAAGCGGGAGAGGCGTAAGACGGGGGATGTTCCAGGTGGAATATTGCCCCCGGGGGAGGCCACCCTGTGCTCCCTCCCACGCGTTGGAGGGACCCGCTCCGTCGGGTCCGTCGGCCACGACGGAGCGTGGCCTTCCAGAGACAATCGCGGGGGAGGGAAAGAGGCGGGGGTCAGCCCTTCACGATCGGGCCGGTGTCTACGCACTC
>JAQTVL010000636.1 GCA_028706835.1 Phycisphaerae bacterium
CGTTCTGTTCCAGGGCCACGACCTGTCCGTTGCCTTCCAGCACATCGCCTTGGCCGGCTACGACGGCGTGGAACTGTCCGCCATCAAGGGCATGTGCGAGCATCTCGACCTGGACAAGTGGGCCGGGCAGGTGGACTCGATCCGGGCGCTCGCCACTGAGCACAAGCTGCAACTGCTGAGCATCGAGGAGGCCGCGCTCGACGAAGCCCGCCTGACCGCCTGCTTCGATGCAGCCGCGGCCCTCGGCATTCCGGTGGTGAACATCGGCCCCGGCGGCAAGAGCGGCGTCGACGCCGACTTCGAGCGTCAGACCGACCTGATGGCCAGGATGGCCGACCTCGCCGCCGCCAAGGGCGTGACGCTGGCGGTGAAGGCCCATGTCGGCGCGTGCATCTTCAACACGCCAACAACGCTGGCGGCCATGAAGAAGATCGCCTCGCCCGGCTTCGGCATCGACATGGACCCCAGCCACATCTACCGCGCCGGCGAGAATCCCGAGGTGGCCCTGCCGGCGGTGCTGTCGCGAGTGAAGCACGTTCACATCCGCGACTGCAAGGGCCGCGGGCCCAAGCCCGGCGAGCCGAAAGACCAGGCCTGCGGGCGCGGCGACATCGACCTGTTCGGCTACTGCAAGGCGATGGTGGCCGGCCGCTACGACGGCCCGGTCTGCCTCGAAGTCATCGGCGCCGGCAACTACGATCTGCCCCAGCGGGCGATCGTGGCGGCGGAAAGCTACGGCTATCTCAATGCGTGCCTGAAACAACTGGGAGCCCGTGGGGCGTAAGTATGGCTTTTGACCCGAGAGAACAGTTGCTTGCCGGAGCGGTTATCTTGGAACCGGCAATGGGACCGGCCGGGTTCAAGTTCCAATTGGACGCAACTGGTCGCGGATCGGGTGGAGATTTCGCCACTGGGTCTTTTGTGCGTGGAGATCGGCGACTTGAGCTTCACTACAGGTGGGGACTTGGCATCGTCGTCTATCATGTTGGGGAATGGACTCTGGATCATCGATCGTACATGAAGCTTCTTGATGTGGATTTGGAGAGCGAGTTCCGTTCCTCATCGCTTGACAAGACGCTGGATGGTTTCGAAAGGCTCAAGAAGGATCTGCAACGTTTTGGCGCCGACTTTCTCAACGGCGACGCGTCCCAGTTTCGGAAGTTAGCCGAGCAGCTGAAAGACAACCCACAAATATTCTCAGGGTTTGGAGCCCTGAATAAACGCGTTAAGAAAGCATAACCGCCGCGTCTGAGATTAGCGAAAGGATGCACATGCCCACCAAACCCAACCTGATCTTCATCGGCATCGACAGCCTGCGGGCCGACCACATGAGCCTCTACGGCTACAATCGGCTGACAACCCCGCACATCGACAAGTTCGCGGCCGGCGGCACGACGTACAACTGGAACTTCAGCCCGCACATCCCGACCACCTCCGGCTACGGGGCCATGCTGACGGGCATGGACTGCATCACCACCGGCCTGGTCGCGCTGCGGCACAAGGGCGACATCGCCCCCGGCATCAAGACGCTGCCCGAGATACTCCGCGAGCAGGGCTACGTGTCCTCGTGCGTCGGGTTCAAGGGCAACCCGGCTGCCCGCGGATTCGACAGCTACATCGATTTCGAAGGCTGGGGCAGTTGGGAAAAAGGCCGGGCACACAAGGCCGAGAACCTCAACAAGGTCACGATCCCCGAGCTGAAGCGGCTGGCCGGCCAGGACAAGCCGTTCTTCCTGTTCATGCGGCACATGGACCCGCACTCGCCGTATCTGCCGCCGTTGCCGTTCGAGCGGGCGTTCTACGGCAAGAACGAACTGGCCCCGGGCAACGACTCGATGAAGCCGGTGTTCCAGTTCAAGCCGTTCTGCGACTACTTCGCGACGTGGATGCCGCCGGGCATCACCGACAAGGACTACGTCATCGCCCAGTATGACGGCGCCGTGGCCTACATGGATTCGTGCATCGCGAGCATCTTCGCCAGCATCGCGGCCCTGGGCCTGGCGGACAACTCGCTGGTGATCCTCACCAGCGACCACGGCGAGACGCTCTACGATCACGACTGCTACTTCGACCACCACGGGCTCTACGAGCCGACGCTGCGAATACCGCTGGTCTTTCGCATGCCAGGCCGGGTGCCAGCCGGCAAGCGCATCTGCACCTACAACACGCAGATGAACGCCACGCCGACGATCCTGGACCTGCTGGGCGTGAAGACGGGCATCAAGTTCGACGGGACCAGCCTGGCGCCGGAGATGAACGGCGCCTGGCGGACGCCGAACACTGAGTTCTACATCACCGAATGCACATGGATGCGAAAGCACGGCTGGCGCACGCCGCAGTGGAAATACATCCACGCCCTCGAGCCGGACTTCCACTTCAAGCCCGAAATCGAGCTGTATAACCTGGTCGACGACCCGACCGAGTCGGTGAACCTGGCGGATAAGGAGCCGGCGCTGGTGGCGATGTTCGAGCAGCGGATGCTGGCGTGGATCGCCCGCCGCGAGAAGGAGACCGGCCGGCGAGCCCCGATCTATGACAACCTGCACTGGCACGGCTCCAAGGACGTGCCCGGGCCGTTCGCCAGCAGCCAGCAGGCGTATGACACGCTGCACATCGGCGACCCGGACGCCGCAAGGCGATTGCAGGCTGACGCATTGAAGAAATAGAGAGTCTCACGTCGAGTAGAGAAGAGGCGCAGTGATGGGTAGAGCAATGGCTTCCAGCGTATCCGCTTTTTCAAGCTTCGTGGCAAATAGCCATCCGCTCGTGCATCCTGTTTCCTCGTCCCTCTCTGAAATTCCGTACGGCGGGTTTTCCCCAGTACGGCTTCAAATCGGCCGTTCGGGCGCGACCTTCGCCACCGCCCTTTCCAGCGGTCGCTT
>JAQTVL010000637.1 GCA_028706835.1 Phycisphaerae bacterium
CAGCGCCATCGCCTCGACCGGCTGCTGATCGAACCGGGCGCGGAATCCGTTCCGCGACAGCCAGCCGTTGTTGCCGATCAGGCTGACGTGGCCGTCGGGGGTGGTCTGCAAGTCGGTCAGCCAGTTGAGGGTGGCCAGGCCCTGGGCGAGCATCTTCGGGTCGGGGATCCACTGCCCGCAGAGGATCATCGCGTGGGCGATCTTGGCGTTGTCGTAGGTGACGGTTTCCTCGCACCAGGGCCAGGCGTCGGTCGCCTCGGAGGTGAATCGCTCCTGTAGCCGCCCGCCGAGGACCGCCCGCACCCGCCGGGCGTTGGTGTCGCCGGAGAACCGCTCCAGGTAGGCGTGCAGCCCGACCAGCCCGAAGGCCCACGCCCGCGGGGCGCCGGTACGCTCCAACGCCTCCAGCCCGCTGTTGAACAGCCGGGTTGCGAAGGAGAGCACGGCATCGCTCGGGGCCAGGGCGGCTGTCAGGCCCAGTGCCCAGATCGCCCGGCCCTGCACGTCCTCGCTGCCGGCCTCTTCCTTCCATCGGCGGTCGTAGCTGAGGAAGTTGCGGAACCGCCGGGTCTGCATGCTGAACGCGGAGTGCAGGAACGCCAGGTAGGCGTCGATCATCGGCAGGATCACCGGGTCCCGGCGCAGCTCGTAGTACATCAGCCCGGCCACCAGCGACCGGGCGTTGTCGTCGGTGCAGTAGCCGTGATGCCGGTCGGGGACCGCATAGATCGCGTGCTGAAGGATGCCGGTGTCGTCGGTCATCCGCCGGAGGTGGGCCAGGTTGATGTCGGGTAGGGCGGCCAGCACCCGCTCCGAGCGAAACGCCCGCAGCGGCTTGGGGCGAAGCCGGCGGTCCCGCATCAGTTCGCTCGCCGTCGCAAGGTAGCTCCTGGCGACTTCCTTCCAGACCATCGGCCGGCCGTACTCGTAGGCCCGCTTCCGCATGGCGTTCAGCTCGTTCGGGTCGCCGAGCAACTCGCAGATGGCCTGGCCCATCGCGTCGGAATCGTCGAACGGGACCAGCCGGCCCCGCCCGTCGGCCAGCAGTTCCTGTGCGTGCCAGTACGGGGTGGACACGACAGCCTTGCCCGCGCCGGCCGCGTAGGCCAGCGTGCCGGAGGTGATCTGATCGGGATTGCGATACGGGGTGACGTAGAGGTCAGCGGCCCCGATGTAGCCGCACAACTCCGGCAGCGTCACGTAACGGTTATGGAAAATCACGTGCTCGCCGAGTCCGAGTTCCTCGACCAGCCGCTCCAGCGAGTCGCGATAGGCGTCGCCTTCGTGCCGCAGCAGGCTGGGGTGGGTCGCGCCGAGGACGACGTAGGCTGCCTCCGGGTGGGCCTTGATGATGCGGGGCATGGCCCGGAGCATGACCTCGATGCCCTTGCCGGGGGAGAGCAGCCCGAAGGTGAGCAGGACCAGCCGGCCGTCCAGCCCGTAGCGATCCTTGAACAGCGACGGGTCGGCGAAGGGCACGTCGGGGATGCCGTGGGGGATGCAGACGATCTTTTCGGGCGGGGCCCCGTAGACCTCGCGAAGGATGCCGCCGGCTTTGCCCGTCATCACCACCATCCGGTCGCTGTTGCGGATGAGGTCGCGCAGGACCGCCTTCTGCCCGGGCGACGGCTTTTGAAGGACCGTGTGCAGCGTGGTGACGACCGGCATCCGCAGCCGGCGGACCATGTCGAGCAGGTAGCTTCCGTCCGGCCCGCCGTAGATGCCGAATTCGTGCTGAACCACGGTGATGTCCACCTGGTTGATGTTGAGCATGTCGGCTGCGGTGCGGTAGGCCTCCTGCGACTGGTCGGGCACCTGGAACCGGACTTCCTGCGAGTACTCATAGCCCTCCGGCAGGTCGTCCATGGCGACGGCAAAGACCTGCCGATCGCCCTCCACGGAGGCCAGGGCGTCGCGCAGGTCCTTGGCGAACGTGGCGATGCCGCATCGCCGCGGCACGTAGCTGCTGACCAGCGCCACGGTTTGAATTCGAGTCTGTTGTTCGGCCATTCACGGCTCCAATGCCAACGCCGCCTGCACGGCCCGTCCGCGGGTCGGCTTACGAGAGGATGGAATCGGGTTGAAGCAATCCACCGGCGACCTGCGCATTGTATGCCGGGAAAGTGCCCGGCGACAGGAGAAGGTGATTTTGTTCCGCCGCGCCAGGAGGGCGGATGGGAAGCACGGGAGTGATGGGAAGAATGTGGAGACCGTAACGCCGATACCGGGACGGGCGCGTTTCTTGAATAGGCCCGGAGGGCCGAAAGCGTATAGCCGGGGGCGTGAGCCCCCGGACCCCGGCCCCCCAGAAAAGAGCCCCGAAGGGGCGACAGCGGCGTCGCTTTCGCCCCTTCGGGGCTCCCTTCTCTTAGACGCGGATTCCGGGGGCTGACGGGCCTGTTGCCCAAATGTGAAGTTGGGAGAAAGTGGCGTGGGGCAATCCGTGTGCTATCTATATAGGAAGCATGGAGGCCACGCCATGATGGGACCGGCGCAACGGATGGTGCCGAAGTTGTTCTACACGCAATTCAATCTGGAGGAGCGGATCGGGTCCGACCATCCGCTGCGAGCGGTGCTGGCAGCGGTGGACTTTGATTTCGTCCGCCGGCAGGTCAAGCACCTCTACGGCCGGCGGGGCAACACGTCGGTGGACCCGGTGGTGCTGCTGAAGCTGATGTTCCTGCTGTTTTACGAGAATATATCGAGCGAGCGGGCGTTGATGGCCCGGATGCCGGAGCGGCTGGACTGGCTGTGGTTCTGCGGATTCGACCTGGACGACGAACTTCCCGACCACAGCGTGCTGAGCAAGGCCCGTCGGCGGTGGGGGGCGGCCCTGTTCGAGCAGTTTTTCGGTCAGGTGTTGCGTCAGTGCATGGAGGC
>JAQTVL010000086.1 GCA_028706835.1 Phycisphaerae bacterium
CTTCGCCGTTTGTGGAGTGCGGTAGCGCAGCTACCGCTTTGGGCTGTGCAACGTCGCGCCTCCCTGCCAAAGCGGTCCCGGCCAGCCGGGACCGCACTCCACAAAAAGACGGATTGGCAAGGATGCCACCAGTTCTTGCCCCACCTCACCGATCCCCGCCTGCGGAATTCGCTTGGCAAGGAGGCCGACAGCGGGAATGATATGCGAACCACTACACTAGTGGTCTGTCAGCCGTCATCTGACGGGTGCCATGGCTGGAACGCCGTCCGGCCGTTTGGGACGGCGAGCCAGCCAGGCTCGCGCGAGCACCACATGCCTGCGACAAAACAGCCGTCGCAGGCATGGCACCCAATCCATCAGTTGACGGCTGACAGAGCACCAGGGAGAAACACAACATGGCGACCGAATGCTCGCAGTGTGGCACCAGGCCACAGGACATGACTCGCAGCCGCGAATGGATCAGCCGGTTCTTGTCGCAACCCGCAAACCTGCCGCTCTCCTTCGTCTTCGACGGTCGCCGCGTGGCCGGCCTGCCGGCCGCATGGACGCCGCGCACCAGCCGGCGCCGCATCGACGCGAACATCATCGAGACGACGTATGATGGCCGCGACGACAAGAGCGGGCTGGCAGTGCGGGTCGAATGCACGGAGTATCTCGACTACCCGGTCGTGGAGTGGGTGGCCTGGCTCACCAACACGGGCAGTCAGCCGACACCGATTATCAGCGACCTCGTCGCGCTGGACGCCCCGTTCGCCGGCTCTTCGGCGGTGCTGGAGCACTGCAACGGCGACTTCTACAACGAGAAGGGCTACAGCGTCGGCCAGACGCCGCTTGGCGACGGCGTGTCGCAGACATTCACGCCGAGCGGCGGACGGCCGTGCGACCAGGCGTTTCCGTACTATCGCATGGCGTTCAAGGATTGCGGCGTCTCGATCGCGATCGGCTGGCCCGCACAGTGGTCGGCCACGTTCATCGGCCAAGCCGACGGCGTGCATGTCCGGGCGGGCCAGGAGAAGACGCACCTTCGGCTGACCCCGGGCGAGACGATCCGCACGCCGCGGATGACGGTGATGTTCTGGACGGGCGACGGGCCGCGGGCGGCGAACCTCTGGCGGCGATGGTACCGGGATCACATCCTGCCCAGGCCGAACGGGCAGCCGCTGGGGCCTCTCCAGGTTGGCCACGGCACGGACGATGCCGAGGAGTTCACGGCGGCCACGGAGGAGAACCAGATTCGCTACATGGAGCGGTGGGCCGAGCGCGGCATTACGCCGGATGTCTGGTGGATCGATGCGGGGTGGTATCCGTGCTATAGCAGCAAGGACCAGATGCGCAAATGGCCGTTGACCGGGACGTGGGAGCCCGATCCCGAGCGGTTCCCCCGCGGGCTCAAGCCGGTATCCGACTGCGCCGCCCGGCACGGGGCGGACCTGCTGATCTGGTTCGAGCCTGAACGGGTCCGGCCCGAAACCCGGCTCGACCGGGAGCACCCGGAGTGGCTGCTGAGAGTCGAGGGGAAAGAAGATCGCCTGTTGAACCTGGGCAATGCGGCCTGCCGTCAGTGGCTGACGGACCACGTGTGCGGGCTGATCCGGGACAACGGCATCAAGATCTACCGGCAGGATCACAACTTTGCGCCGCTGGCGCACTGGCGAACCAACGAGGCGGCGGACCGGCAGGGCATGAATGAGAATCTGCACGTGCAGGGCTACCTTCGGTATTGGGACGATCTGCTGGAGCGAAATCCCGGCTTGTGGATCGACTCCTGCGCATCCGGCGGCCGTCGCAACGACCTCGAGACGATGCGCCGCTCCGTGCCGCTGCACTACACCGACTGGGGGTACGGCGACCACCCGGTGAAACTGTCGTTCCATCATGTCCTGTTCGAGTGGCTGCCGTACTTCAAGGAAGTTTCGCTGTCGTGGGACCTGGCCGGGCAGGCCAGGTACGACCAGCGAGTCGACAGTTACTCCTATCACTGCGGCCTGGGACCGATGATTATTCCCTGCGTTGACATTCGACGAGACGATTACGACTACGACCTGATGAAGAAGATGCTCGGCATCTGGCGGCGGGCAGCCGAGCTGATGATCGACGGCGACTACCACCCGCTGACGCCGATCCACCGAACGGCGGAGAAGTGGGTGGCGAGGCAGTTCGACTGCCCGGAAACGGGCGTGGGGTTCATTCAGGCGATCCGGCTGCCGGCATGTGCCCAGGAGACGCTGGTCGTCCGTCCGAAGGCGATGCGCCCCGGCGAGGTCTACGTCTTCGAGAATCCGGAGACCGGCGAGACAAAGGAACTGCCTGGGCTGGCCGTGGAGCAGGACGGCTTCACGTTCGCGCAGCCGAAGCGGGAAGGGGCGATCTGGTTCTACCGCGCGGTATAGCCTCGCTATCGCCTGCCCGTCACCGCAGTCGGATGCGGGCATACGCAACCTGCTTGCCGTCATGTTGGGGATATGCGGCGCCTCTGTCCCTGCCATTCTTCCCTCGCCGTCCTTGAATGCCGCCACATCGGCGGCTACCATGGCCGGCGGCTGGAACTTTGCGCCGACGGCGACCCATGACGGATGCCAACCCAACACAGCGGCTGAGCCCGAATCGAGTGGCGATGCTGATCCGGCGCTGCTACGCGCGGAGCATCCCCGGCACGCGTCTGCCCGGCCAGGCGGAACTGGCCCGCTATTTCAACTGCTCCGAATGGGCTGTCCGCAAGGCGCTCGACGCCCTCCTCCATGCGGGCGTGCTGGAGCAACGTGAGCGACAAGGCACATTTCTTACATGCGCCCTGCGGGAAAACGTGCCGCGCGAGGTCCGCGTGCTGACCGCGGACAACGTCCCGCACAATCGGCAGCAGACGGTGCTGGCCGGCATCGACGACGCGTGTCGGTCGCACGGGGCGGCGATGACTGTCCACGTGCTGCCGTCGGCATCACCCACATTCGACATGCTGGCCGGGCTGTCGGACGGCCGCCCGGTGGATGTCGGGTGGATCATGGTTTTCCGTGACTCGCCGTCGGCTGAGGCGATGCGCAACCTGCTGACGCACGGCATCCGGTTTGTGCTCGTCGACGATGTGCCCGGCCCCTTCCGCATCAACCTGATCACACGCGACTTGCGCGGGACGATCCTCCAAGTTACCGAGCGGCTGATTCAGCTCGGTCATCGCCGAATCGCGCTGGCAGCGATCATCGACCCGTTGGAGTCGGTCGACGAAGAGCGAATTCGCGGCTTCGAAGCGGCGTATGAACGGCATGGCATGGGCGTCGATCCCACCCTGATCGTACGCACCCGAGGCGAGCGGCGAGACTGCGCCCCGCTGCTGACGCCGCTGCTGACGCCGCCGGATCGCCCGACCGCCATTGTCGGCGTCGACCAGTACAGCGGCTGCGCTGCCATCAAGGCCTGCGACCTGCTCGGGCTGCGCGTGCCCGTGGACGTCAGCGTCATTTCGTCCGGCCTGCACCCTCACTTTGAGCCGGCTGAACTGAAGCGGCTGACCTGTCTGGACGAGGGTTCGCCGCGGGACATGGGTCGAGTCGCCGTCGACCTGATTCTCAACCAGGACGAAGGCGCCAACCCCGCGACTATCTGGATGCAGGCCAAACTGGTCGAACGCGGATCGGTCTGCCCGCCGCAGAGCCCGGTCGCCTGACGCCGCTTCGTGGGCCGCCGCCTGACGTTGCTTTCACGCAACGATTGGCATTGGCCGTAACCTGTTGCGGTACAACCGCATTGTGATACGGCCGCCGCACCGTGCGTTGGTGCGTGTTGGCCAAACCGACTCGTCCGGGAAAGACTGCTGAATCGCCCGCCGAAAAATACTTCCGTAAAACTTTATCAAATAGAAGCTTACGGATGTGCAATTGCAGGACTCGTCTTTGTGGCACGCCATTTGCTACACAAACAACTGTCCACGAGCGGCGGCCGTCGCCCATCGTCCGAAAGACTATTCCGGGAGGAGAAACGAACATGACCAAGCTCGTACACTCTATGCTTTGTGCGGCGGCCATCGCGGCGGCTTTGGCGGCGGCCCCGGCCAAGGCCGACCTGTGCTGGGGATACAACACGGGCAGCGTGTTCCAGGTGTCAAGCACCAACCCCGGCGGGTGGACATCGTATGCGTCGATCGATGCCGCCGTGACCGCGGCGGTGGGTGCCGGCCGCAGCACCGTGGAGTTCGACGGCACGTGGACGGGCATCACCGAGACCATCAAGCTGAGGAACTCCGGGCTGACCTTCGCCGGCACCACTTCCACCAGCATGACGTGGGCGGCCAACAAGGATGCCTTCGGGGGGATGAACAACTCGAACTTCAACGCCACAATCAGCGGCCTGTCGGTCACGACCTCAGGGACCGGGCGTGGCGTGGCGTGGACCGATCCCGGTGCGTGGAACGGCGTATACACGATAAGCCTGACGCTGTCCAACAGCACGTTCAATTCGGCTGCGGACGTGATCTCCATCGCGCGAGCGGCCGGCACCGGCGGCGGCGGGTGTTGGGAATCCACGACCATAACGGCGAACAACAGTTCGATCACCAGCACAGGCGGCCATGGGATTGTGGCTCTCGGTACCGGGGGCGGGTCGCTGGTGTCGGTTCGGCTGTCCGACACGCGGCTTAGCACGTACCGATCCGGCATCAACGCCACGGGTTTCTACGGCCCTTCGACCGACGCCGCTCCGGCTGCGGTCACGGTGACACGGTCGGAAATTGTCTCGAACAACGCGGCCCCAGCGGCTGGAGACTCCGGCATCGCGGTGGCCAGGAACAGGGATCTCGCCCCTCTGGTGGTGACCGATACCCTGATCGCGGGCTTCGGAAAAGGCATTTCCGCGGAAGCACCTGCGATGTTCGACGGCCTTGGCCAGGGGATCGCGTTGATCAACAATACGATCGTCGGTACGGGCAGTTCCTCGGGTGTGGTGATCAGTTTCAGCCCCGGATACTCCAACAATTACGACAGCATGTCGGCCATGCTGGTCAATAATATCATCGCCGGCCACACGCTCGGTATTAGTGTGGCCGAAACCGCGGACATCGGTGGGTCTATCGCCGTTTACGGCGACAAGAACGCCTATTTCGCCAACACGACGAACCGGACGGGCAGCGGCACCTACGCATTCAGCGACGCCAACCGTATCGAGCCCGGCTACACGCTGGCGCAGGCGTTCGTCAATCCGACCGGCGGCGACTACCAACTGTTGGCCACGGCCTTGGCGCTGCTGGATAGCGGCGAGCAGTTCACCACGTCGGCCTTGGGCGGAACCGCGACGTTCGTCGATTTCAACGACAACGGCACGTACCAGGACGGCACCGACTACGTGATCGACCTCGGCGGCGGCACCCCGACCGCCAGCACCAAACTGTTCCTGGTCGATGCCGACGTGAGCAACCCGCTCGATCGGTTGGCCAACGGCCAGTCCAGCCTGACTGTCGACGTTGGCGCCTACGAGTACCAGGTGGCCCCCGAGCCGGCGACGATGGGCTTCCTGGCGTTCGGCGGCCTGGCGATGATGGGGGCGATAATCCGCCGGCGGCGGCAGGGGTAAGAGTGAGTGTTCTGATCGAGCGAACGCGTAATCGAAAGCCCAGCCACGGCAGTGGCTGGGCTTTTTGTTTGGGGTGCGGTTGGACATCGCTCCTGCGCCCGCGAAGAGGGATCACGATCTAGTGCAGTCTTGCTGTTCGACGGCGAGGCTGGCTGCGGAAGGCGAGCGGTTCGGCGGAAATGAGAATGCCCGCAAACCCCTGGAAAACAAGGGTTTCGCGGGCATTTCTGAACGGAGAGGGGGGGATTCGAACCCCCGATAGACTTACGCCTATGACGGTTTTCGAAACCGTTCCCATCAGCCGCTCGGGCACCTCTCCGGGAACAGCCATGAGGCTGGATTCTACTGCGTTTCCCGCGGCCAGTCCAGCACTTGTCGTCGAATCGCTCGCACGCCGCGTCACATCTGGGCGTTGTAGAAGATTCGCTGCACGTTGCGGCGCAGCAGGTCGGCTGCCAGGTCGACCGCCTTCTCTTCGCTCCAGCCGCGATCGCAAATGAACTCGTCGACCAGCACGCGGGCCAGACAGCGGCGATACATGTTGAACTTCGGGTAGCCGAGTTCCAGCATGTACATGTCGCTGTAATAGCCCAACTGCTTGACTCGCGGCACGGCCTGCAACCGGCCTCGCAGGTCGCGCTCGATCAGGCTGGGGATGTTCGAATACCACCAATGCCCAGCCGGGTAGACGTTCGGGCGGATCCAACTGTAGGTAATCAGTTCCGGGTTCTCGCCGCTGTCGATGATCGAGACGGGGAACTTGACGTTCGCAAACGCGTTGAACAGGGCGTCATACTGCGACAGGCTGTTGCGGCGGTCGAACAGATCCTGTCCCCCGGTCACGCCGGCGGGATACACGCCGCGGATCGCGCCGATCATCAGGTCGAACGGCAGGCCGTGGTCGCTGCACAGTTGCGTGATCGTCCAGAAGATGTAGTGCTGCACCCGCCTACACTCGTCGTGCGTGAGCGGTTGGCCGGCGAACGTCCGGGCCAGCAGCGGTTCGACGGACGCGCGAGAGACCTTCTGCGGCGCAAAATCGGGCGTCAGGCCGATCGCGCATGCGCGGGCGTTGTGCCGCTTGAAGTGGGCGAACACCGCGGCCAGGGCCTTCTCCAGCGTGGCCCCGTTCTTCACATCGACGCGACTGCACGCGCGCAGCCGGTCGAGCACGCCGGGCTGGCCAAGCCGGAGCACCAGTTCGTCGCACCGCAGGCAGGGCACGTACAGGTGCGTGTCGAAGCCCGCCAGCTTGTCGTCGAAATCGTTGGTCAGGAAGGCCACGTCGATCCGCGACTTGGCCAGCACGGTCCTGTCCCAGCCAGGCCGGCGCATCTTCTGGGCGGCGAGCTTGGCCAGGGCGTCAATGTTTCGCTCATCCACGAAGTCGTCGTCGAAGCCGAGCAGGTCGCGGGCGATGTCGATCAGCCAGCCGTATTGCACCGTGTTGCTGAGGCGGGGCAGGAACTTGGCGATGTTGCGAATGCGTTTTGCCGGAGCGACGTCCTTGGCGACCAGCGCCGCGGGCATGCCCGCCGAGTGCGACAGCTCGGTCCAGTAGTGGTAGCTGAGCAGGTCGTCCAGCGTCGAGGCCGCCGGGCGAAGCGGGTTGAGGTGCGTGTGGGCGTCGATGGCGACGATGCCCATGACCGCGTCAAGGATGCGTTTGCGGACCGGTTCCATCACGATGTCCTTTCGATGATGCAATTGGCGACGGCCTGTGCGATCGCCTGATTGCCCAGGTCGCTCATGTGCGTGCCGTCAGCCGAGACAGCTGCCGGTCGGCCGGCAGCTTCGACGACCGCGTGAAGGTCGTTGACTTCGACGCCCGCGGCTTGAGCAGCGGCCAAGGCGGCTGCATTGTACGCGACCACGTCCGCCTGGCGACGGATGAATTCCTTGCGATTAACGAATCGTTCATCGACCACGGGCGTGGTCGTCGCCCAGATGATGCGGGCCTTCGGCGCCAGTCTGCGCAGATCGACGAGTATCTGCGGAATATTCCGGCGATACTCGTCCAGCGGCACCTGGTGCTCATTCGCCTGCTGGAGCATCGTCTTGAGGTCGTGCAGCCCGCAGTTGATGTGTACCACGTCGGGCGGCGGAGTCCCGAGCCAGGCGGCCAGGTTGGCCAGGATGCGCCGGCTATCACCGCCGTTGTCTTCCGGGCCGATCACGTCCACCCGCCCGGCCAGCAGCGACGCGACCACCGGCTGATAGCCCATCCGAATCGAATCCCCGATCAGCAGAACGCGTGGCATAATCCGTCTCTCCGTTCAGGAATAGAACCCGTCAGCCGTCTGTTCCACCAGTTCCGCGACGACCGCCACATTTTCGAGTTTGGCTGCCAGCGGGATTTCCTCGTGGCCGAGCACGAAGTGCCGATCGCCGCGCATCCGGTCCAGCGTGGCCCGCACGTGGGTCCGCATCTCATCCGGAGTGCAGATGGCGTAGCGCGATGGGTCGACGCCGCCGATCAGCCAGACGTCGTCGCCCAGTGCCCGGCGCATGGCCGGGAGGTCGGCATCGCCCAGCGGCGGCGGCGTGATCGCCTCGATGCCGTCCAGATCGATCTGCGCGATCACTTCCAGCATCTTCGCCCCGAGGTGCCCGCACATGTGCGGCACGAACAACTTGCCCGCGCGGCGCACGATGGCCGCGTATTCGTTCAACTGCCAGACGCAATGCTCGGCGTACATCCGCGGGCCGGTCAGCATGCTGGAGGTGTCCTCCATCGGCCTGATGATCCGCCCGGGGCCGGAGCACGCGACGGCGTAAAACTGCTTGTTTTTCTCGTGGGCGAACCTGCACAACTCGACCAGTTCATCCGTGTGCTCCAGCATGCACATGAGCGTTTCCTGCACGCCCATGTCCCACATAATCAGGTGCTGAAGGGGCGTCGCGGGCACGTCGATCGTGGCCAGGTCGCTGCCGGCGATCTCGGCCTCGGGGCCAGCCGGCGGCGACAACTCGTAGGTCTCGTCGTCCAGCATCGCCCGATAGGCGGCAAACGACTCGGGCCCCTTCACCAGCAGTTCGTAGTTCAGCAGCGTGCCGCTGTTGGCATCCCACACCCGCCGGCGGCTCAGGTCGCCCGCCGGGGTGCGGATTACGCACAGGCCGGTGGCCTCGTCCGTCTCGATCTCGACGCGGCGATGGATCGTCCGGACGGTCTGCACGCGGTGCAGATGATCGGCCCCAATCCGCCGGGCCGCCTCGCGCTCCAGTTCCCAGTAAGGCCCGGGCGTGCCGGGCGGGGCGTTCAGCAGCTTGCGGACGAAGCCCTCGTTGAGCTCCGGCGCCCACGGCAGGCGGCGCGGCGTCTTGCCGGCGAACAGGTCTGCAACTTCCCGGGCGGACATACAAGCATCTCCTGTGCAGTCGCGGCGATGATAGCGGGTCCGGCCGTCCGCGCCCAGCGTAACTGACACCGGGCGACTGTCAGGCCTTCCGCGTCGCCAGATAGCGGTCGAAATCCTCGACGCTTGCGAAACACCGCTCAGCCATCTGCGCGGCGCTCATCTCGCAGTTCTCGCTCGCGTGCTCGCGGCAGACGTTGAACCGGGTCGCGTAGGTGCGGCATCGGCCGCGGGGCGTGAGGTGTCGGCAGGGCGTATGGAACTGCGCGTTCCAGGTGCCGTCGTCGTTGTCGATGAACACCTGCACGTTGTGGTGCGCCAGCCACCAGCGGATCTCATCGAGGTCGAGTTTCGTCCGGGGTCGGTCGATCTGGACGACCAAGTACGTGCAGCACCGTCCGCCGCACAGCCGGCAGTCGCCGTGGCCGTTTGCCTTGGCGGCCTTCGGCAGGTGCCAGTTGACGTAGTCGTGAGGCTTCGGAATGCGGGGAGAACGTTTGCGGGCAACGACTCTTTTCCGTTTGTTCATCCGTTCTTTCCCATCTGGCGCTGCCGGCGGAAAAACGATTGCAGGACCAGCCGGCACTGGTCGCCCAGCACGCCGCCGGTCACTTCGATACGATGGTTCAGCCTCGGGTCGGCCGCCAGGTTCATCAGTGTGCCGCAGGCCCCGGCCTTCGGGTCCGTCGGACCGAACACGATCCGCCGAATGCGGGCCAGCACGGCTGCACCCGTACACATGGGGCAGGGCTCCAGGGTGACGAACAGTTCGCAATCCTCCAGCCGCCAGTCGCCGCGGGCGGCGGCGGCCTGTCGAATTGCGATCATTTCGGCGTGGGCCGTCGGGTCGCTATCGACGATCCGCCGATTGTGGCCGCGTCCGATCACCTGGCCGTCGCAGACGATCACGCAGCCGATCGGGACTTCGTCGATCTGCTCGGCGAGCTTGGCCTGCTCCAGGGCAAGGAGCATGAATGTCTCATCGGACGTGGGCATGGGTTGAGTCGCAACCGCGGACCGTTTTGCCTGGCCGGGCGGTTAAACAGAGGATCGTCGCGCAAGAAAGAATGCACCCCACAGGACTCGAACCTGTAACCTTCTGCTCCGTAGGCAGATGCTCTATCCAATTGAGCTAGGGATGCATCTTTAATTCAGTCGCCTAAGTCTACCGGCTCGGCCTGGGCACGTCAACATTTCTGCGAGGCGGATTGCAGTCACAGGGTCCGTTCGTAGACGCGGAATCGGCGGTCGGCTTGGAAGCCGTGCTTTAGCAGCGGGGCAAGCATCGCACGGTTGTCCTCCAAGACCAGGTGTGCATCGACGAAGCGAATGCGGTGGGCAAGGAGGTTGCGAGCCAGTTGCCCGATCAGTTGCGGGCCCACGCCGAACTGATCGCCGCCGTTGGACACCCCGGCGACGATGATTCGGGCGCACTGCGCCGGCGATCGCCAGGCCCGCAGCAAGAACTCCAGCGGCTCCAGCCAGCCCACGCGGATACGAAGCCGACTGATCGTCTCGTTCAAATCCGGCACCGCCAGCGTTACGCCGATCGGCTTCCCGGCTCGCTCGGCAACCAGCACGAAGTCGGCGTTGAGGAACCGGCGGAGCGACCCAGCCATCAGCCGCCACTCATCGTCGCTGATCGGCGTGTAGCCCCAACTGCTGACCAGCACCTCGTTGACCGCATCGCGGACGATCCGCGACTCATCCTCGAACCGTCTCAGATTGACCGGGCGGATGGTCACGTCGCCGGCTGATCGCCGGGCGCCCATCAGGCCGGTCCGCTCGATGAAGCGGTCGACATTGGCCCGGCACTGCGGATCCGTCAGATCGATCGTCAATGCGAGCAAGTCCTTGGCCTTGGTCAGTCCGCACGCCTCCAGGAGCGGGGCGTAGTAGGGCGGGTGAAAGGGGAGCAGGAAGCGGTGCGGCTGGCCGTGGCCTTCGACCAGCAGCCCGTAGTCGTAGGACTGCGAGGGGCTGGCCGGCCCGAGCATCCGCTTCATGCCCTGGCCGCGGAGCCAGTCAGCCGCCGCGTCGAGCAGTCTGCGGGCGACCGGCGGCGCGTCGATGCAGTCGAGGAACCCGAACAGTCCGACCAGCTCATGCTCCGGCTCGGTTCGGCGGAGATGCGTGTTGTAGCGGTGGTCGATGATGGCGGCGATGCGTCCGACCGGCTGGCGGGTTCGCGCGTCAAACGCCAGGAAGAACTCCGCAACAGCCCCGCGCCCCTGGTCGTAGAACGGGTGCCGGTCGCGATCGAGCATGGGGTCCGCGACCATCTTGAGCGGCTCGACCCAGCGCGAGCCGCGAGGCATCAGCCGGCGGGGCAACCGTTTGAACAGCCGCAGGTCAGACCGCGAGCGCACCGGCCGCACATCTGGCGGCGTATCGCTCGGCACGGAGGGGGGTGTCAGGGGCATGAGCGCGTGGGGCCTTCGGATTCGTCTCAATGGAAACGGCCCATCACCGTTGTGAG
>JAQTVL010000638.1 GCA_028706835.1 Phycisphaerae bacterium
CGTTCGGGTTTGCCCGTCAGCCGAATTGAACTGTCCGAGAGTTGGTTTCTTCGTCCTCCCGTCCCGCTGGAGATTGACCCGGCCCTTGCTCCGTTCATCCGGCGGAACGACGTACATTACAGCAGCAACGGTTGGGGGCTTGACCAATATATCCTCGTCACTCGGCCAGTGAAACTGGTGACCGAGTCCCCAGCACTCAAGTCGAATCGCCATTAACCGGTCCCAGGAGCATTCGCCAGGTCGTACTCAACCCCCATTGCTCGGCCAGCGCGCCGATGTAGTCCAGGTCCAATGGAACCTGATGGGCCAGGATCACTCCGCGGATATCGCGGAGGTGCTTCTCAGAACCGCCTTCGGCATGGAACTGTAGCTTGGCCAGAATCACATCCTCCGGAGATGAGAAGCGAACCTTGACACCGGCGGCTACAACCAGTTCGCGCGTTCGCCGGAGGCGGGCAAGATTGACGGGGTTAGTCCCGGCCACGATCAGGTCGGCCTTCAGGCCGGAGGTCGGGTGAATGATGTTGAACATGCCGCCCTCTCGAATCGCCTGATGGGCAGCTTCTTCGCTGAAGTAGAACTCCGTTTCGGGGAACTCTTCTCGCAGTGGCCGCACCTGGGCAGGCCTTAAGTCGACGACGATATCGACGTCCATGGTCAAACGCGGCTCGCCATAGGCGATGGTAGCCATCGATCCGCTGACCATGTAGCCGGCCGAAACCTTTTCCAGGGCCTTGACTACGACGGTCATCAGTTCAGCGATGTCCACTGGTCATTCTCCGTGTGACTTCGCGCCCGACTTGATCGGCCGTCCAGTCAGGGTGCTGGTCGATCAGGTGGGCCCGCAGCATGCGTCGGGCGGCGCGGTCCAAGCCGATGGCTGCTCCAATCCGCTGGGCAGGTGTCATCCGGCGGATGATCTCCATTTGCACCGGGTCGGGCATGTCGGAATTTGTGTGGTCTGCCATGACAGTGCATTGTACTCGGTCGCCGCGTCAACCCGCAACCACCGGTAGGTCGAGGTCCGCAAGTTGGCCGGCGCGAAAGCGGTAGAAGCCCAGCGCCGCGTGCATGGCGGCGTTGTCGGTACACATCGCCGGCGGCGAGAAGATGACCTCGATGCCGCGCTCCGTCGCGGCGGCGGTCATCGCGGCACGCAGCGCGGAATTGCAGGCCACCCCGCCGCCGAGAAAAGCCCGCCGCACGCCGGCTCGCTCGACGGCCATCAGCGTCTTGCCCACCAGAACGTCGACGACCGCTGCTTGGAAACTCGCCGCCATGTCGGCCTTCGCCCCGCGGCTCATCTCGTCCACCTTCGACGGGGCGAGCATGTCCTGGCCGTGGACCTGGTAGAGCACCGCGGTCTTGATCCCCGAGAACGAGAAGTCCAGCGAGCCGGCGGCCAGCCACGTTCGCGGCAGCTTCGGGAACGCCTTCGGATTGCCCTCGCGGGCGAGCGTGTCGATGATCGGGCCGCCGGGGTAGCCGAGCTTCAGGATCGCAGCCACCTTGTCGAACGCCTCGCCGGCGGCGTCGTCGATGCATCGGCCCATCAGTTCGATTCGGCTGGTGTCGGGCAGGAAATACAGGCTGGTGTGCCCGCCGCTGACCACCATCGCCACCGCGGGTAGCAACTCCTCGGGCGCCTCGGGCCGGGCGATCATCGCGGAATAGGCGTGGCTGTGAATGTGATTGACCGCGACCAGCGGCTTGCCCCAGGACCACGCGATCGCCTTGGCGGCTGTCACGCCGATCAGCAGCGAGCCGATCAACCCGGGCCGATTGGCAACCGCGACAGCGTCGATATCGCTTTCCGTGACGCCGGCGGTGGCCATCGCTTCCCGCACGACCGGGATGATCTGTTCGAGGTGCGCCCGGCTGGCGATCTCCGGCACGACGCCGCCATACTTGGCGTGCAGGTCGATCTGCGACGCGACGACGTTGGAACGAACGATCTTCCCGTCCGCCACCACCGCGGCGGCGGTCTCGTCGCAACTGGATTCGATGCCGAGGATGTTCATGCCCGTCTTTCCGCTTGCGTCTTTGCGGTCTCGGCGATGGCGTCCGCGATGATCTCCGCCGCGACCTCAGCCTGTTCTTCCGTCACCACCAGCGGCGGCGACAGGCTGATCACATTGCCCGCGACGCCGCCGGTCAGGACGAGCAGTCCGCGGTGCAGGCACGCCTTCATCACCGCGACGGCGAGCTTTGCGTCGGGCGTCTTCGTGCTGCGGTCTTCCACCAACTCCACGCCCACCATCAGGCCCCTGCCCCGCACGTCGCCGACTGTCGCGAAACGACCAAGTCGGCTGCCGAGCCTGTCGAGCAACTGCCGACCCAGCTTCGCCGCCCGAGCCGGGAAATCGTTCGCGATGATTTCGTCCAGCGCGGCGCATGCCATCGCGCAGCCGACCGGGTGGCCGAGGAAGGTGTAGGTGTGAATCGCCTCGCCGGCCGACACCGGCCAACCGGCCATCGCCCGCTCGTTGCCGACGCACGCGGAGATGGGGAACCCGCCGCCGAGCGCTTTGCCCACGAGCAGGATGTCCGGCGCGACGCCGACGTGGTCGCAGGCCCACATCCGCCCGGTGCGGCCCAGGCCGGTGTAGATCTCGTCGGCGATCAGCAGCAGGTCGCGATCGTCGCAGAGTGTCCTCAGCGCCGGCAGAAAGTCGTCCGGCGGCACGACCTCGCCGCCGCGGCCCTGAATCGGCTCGACGATGATCGCGCCGATGCTCGAACCGGCGGACCCGTCCAAAATCCGCTCCACGTCGGCGATCGCTTGCCTGGTCGCATCCGGTCCCCTGCGATACGGATTCGGGTACGCCGCGACATGCCCGAACGCCGGCGTCTGCCCCGCGAACGGCTCGGG
>JAQTVL010000639.1 GCA_028706835.1 Phycisphaerae bacterium
TGATTCGCTATAATGAGAAGAGGCTGTGGAGGAAGAGCGATGACTGAAATAGTCTTTCTCGTTGAAGCGGATCCGACGGGCGGATTCTTCGCCCGGGCTCTCGGGGAATCTATTTTCACGCAAGCTGAGGACCTCGCGACTCTGCGCGACATGGTGCGAGACGCTGTGCGATGTCACTTTCCCGATCCAAAGGATCGCCCCAAAGTCATTCGCCTGCACCGCGTCGAAGACGAGGTCATCGCATCATGAAACTGCCTCGCGACCTGTCCGGGAAGGAATTGGCCAAGGCGCTGGTTCGGCTGGGTTACGTGATCGACCACCAGACCGGCAGCCACATCCGCATGACCAGGCGGCAGGACGGCGAGCATCATGTGACTGTTCCCAACCATGATCCACTGAAACCGGGGATGTTGAACGCGATACTGCGAGACGTGGCTGAGCATCTTGGAATTTCGCGTGACACGCTAATCGGGGACTTGTAAGGCTGAGCCTGGTGTACGCGGGTGATGAGTCGGGGGTTCCGTTGGGGAATCAAGGCGCATGGTCAGCGAGGGAACAATCAAGCTGATGGTCCAGCGGATCGTCGAGCGGTTCCACCCGCTGCGGGTGATCCTGTTCGGCTCGGAAGTTCGTGGCGAGGCGACGTTCGACAGCGACGTGGACCTGCTGGTGGTGCTGCCGCAGGTGGAGAACAAGCGCGAGGCGGCGATTGCCATTCGCCGGGTATTCAGCGACCTGACGACTCCGATAGACATAGTCGTCACTTGCCCCGACGAGATCAGAGATCGTGGGGATATGATTGGATCCGTCCTTCGTCCGGCGTTGCGCGAGGGAAGAACCCTCTATGAGCAGACTCAATCCGCAGGCTGAGACGTCCGGCTGGCTTCGCTGCGCGCGGGAAGACCTGCACGCAGCGGAATCCTGCTTGAGCCAAAGTGGCGCTACGCTACGGCACGTCTGCTTTTTCGCCCAGCAGGCGGCGGAGAAGGCGATCAAGGCCGGTCTGACTCTTCTTCAGATCGCCTTCCCGAAGACACATGTTCTGGATGCTCTGCGGAACATGCTCGCGGAGGATTGGGCTACTCGGCGGGAATGTCCTGACCTGGCCGACCTGACCGAGTGGGCGGTCGAGTCACGCTACCCTGGCGATTGGCCTGAGGCGACGGCATCGGAAGCCGCCGATGCGGTGGCCAAGGCAAGGTTGGTTGTGGAAGCGATTGACCGCGACCTGGTCCGGCATGGCTTTCGCCGCCCTGCCGAGCCGGAGAACTGAACGGGGCATCCGTCACGAAACCGAACGATACGATCATCACCTGATTCCGTACAGCTTCTTCGCATTCCCCGCCCACACGAGTTTGCGGATTCGCTCGGGGGCGTTTATGCGGTCCAGCAGCCGCTGGTAGAAGTCCACCCACTCGCCGAACTTGTGCTCGCCGGTGTGCAGGTAGCTCTCGTCGCTGGCGAACACCAGCTTCGACAGGGCGTCTTCCATCAGCCGGCCGTCCGGGGCGAACGTCTCGGCCCACATGGTCATCGAGCGGAATATCGCGGTGTGCCCGGACATGTCGGCGTAGACGTTCGGGCGGTTCCACATCACCTTCCAGGCCTCTTCCCACCACGGGTTGGAAAAATGCGACATCAGGATTCGCAGCGTCGGGAACCGGCGGGCCACCGCGTCGACGTGGGCCCCCCGCATGTGCGTGATCTCGATCGGCGGAATCTGGGGCTCCGTCCCGCCGAACCATAGGTAGCCGGTGTGGAACACCGCCAGCGCCCCGCGGTCGACGAGAAGCTGGTAGAGCGGCCAATAGATCTCGTGGCTGTAGGGGTGCAGCGGGGCGGTGAACTTGATTGCCCGGCAGCCCCAGTCTAGCTGGCGCTCGATGTCGCCGCGAAGGTCCTCGCGCGGCAGGCGGTTGAGGTAATACATCGGCACGGGGATGACGAAGTCGCCGAACTTGCCGACGGCCTTGCGGCAGGCCTCGCCCGGCGCGAGCAGCGCAACGGCGTGGATGCCCGCCTTGCGCATCCGGCGGACATACGCGGCCCCGCTGCCGCGGTACTTGATGTCGTCGAACGGCGAACTGTGTACATGGGCGTCGATGCGAAGGATGTCGGTCATAGTTTCAGCGGTTCGTATTTCAGGCCCAGACTGTCGGCCACGTTCTTGTTGGTCACGCGGCCGCGGTCCATGTTGATGCCTTCCGCCACGCCGGCATCGCGGCGGGCGGCCTCGACGTAGCCGAGCCCGGCGATTCGGCGGGCATACGGCAGCGTCGCGTTGCACAAGGCGTAGGTGCTGGTCCGGCCGACCGCGCCGGGCATGTTCGCCACGCAGTAGTGCAGCACGTCGTCGACGACGTAGGTCGGGTTGCTGTGGGTGGTCGGGTGCGTGGTCTCGACGCAGCCGCCCTGATCGACCGCCACGTCGACGATGACGGCGCCCTTCTGCATGCCGGCGACGTCCGCGCGGCTCATCAGCCTCGGGGCCCGGGCGCCGGGGATCAGCACCGCGCCGACGACCAGGTCGGCCCGCGCGGTCAACTGCCGGATCGTGTGCGGATCGGAGTAGATCGGCTTGACGTTCGCGGGCATCACGTCGGCCAGGTATCGCAACCGCCGCAGGCTGATGTCGAGAATGGAGACATCCGCGCCCATGCCGGCGGCCAGTTTCGCCGCGTTGGTGCCGACGATTCCGCCGCCGAGCACGACGACCGTCGCGGGCGCGACGCCCGGCACGCCGCCGAGCAGCACGCCCCGGCCGAGCTGCGGACGCTCCAGGTACTTCGCGCCTTCCTGCACGCTCATCTTGCCGGCCACCTCGCTCATCGGCGTCAGCAGCGGCAGCGAGCCCTTTTCGTCGTAGATCGT
>JAQTVL010000640.1 GCA_028706835.1 Phycisphaerae bacterium
CTTCGCGGGCGTCTTCGCTGTTTGTGGAGTGCGGTAGCGCAGCTACCGCTTTGGGCGGGCGCCGAGTCATCGCTGCTCGCCAAAGCGGTAGCTGTGCTACCGCACTCCACAAAAAGATACTCATCTTACCGCACAGTGCCCCGGCCGATCGTGTCAGCCGCAGGCCGTTGCTCGCCCGGCAGCAGCGGTTCCGGCAGCGGCTGGCCGTAGAGCCGCTCGCTGATCTGGCTGAACTTGCGATACATGATCAGCTTGCTTTCGTCGCTGGCGCCGATGGCCTCGCCTTGGCCGTAGTCCGAGAAGTGGAACCCGCCCTCCGGCGTCATCCAGTGTTCCGCCAGCGCCTCGGCGTCCGTCTCGATCAGGTCCCGCCGGCCCGTCGGCAGCGTCGCCTGGATGTCCGACAGCGACGAGAACGTGATCCGCCCGCGGTACCGCCGGCCCATCTGCTCGATGCCCAGCGCCCGCGGCTGCTGGAGGTTGGCCACGTCGACGCCGACGCGGATGAACCCCTCGACCAGTTCGTTCACCTTGCCGCAGGAGTGCAGCCACACGTCGTAGCCGGCGGCGTGCATCGCATCGAACAGCCGCTTGTAGCGCGGCGCGAAGAAGTCCATCCACAGGTCGAACCCGACGAACGCCGCCTGCTGCGTGCCCCAGTCGTCGGTCATGGTGATGCCGTGAATCCGCCGGCCGAACCGATCGCGGAAGCCCTCCACGACCCGCAAGTGGGCCTCGACGATGCGATCGGCCAGCCGCTCCATCGCGGGCCGATCGGCCAGCAGGCCCATCAGCACGTTCTCGAACCCGCACAGGCTGTGCATACGCTCGAACAGCACCATGAAGATGCCGCCCTGAACGTAGCGCTGCTGTTCCTCGATCGGCGCCAGTTCCGCCTCCACGTTCCGCCACCAGAGGTCCTGCGAGTAGTCCGGCATCGGGTAGCGGTCGATCCGCGACAGGTTCGTCAGCGGGTGGCCTTTCACCTGGCCCATGTTGGCCACTTCCGATTGTTCCCACCGGCAGCCCCACGGGTCGACGCCCGTGCCGGTCCAGATAATCCCCTCCGGCGGCGACAGGCTGACGCCCTTGGTGTCCGATTGGCCGAGCAGCAGGAACGTGAGCGGCAATCGCGGGGGGCGCTGGAACCGGATGGCCTTGCGGACGATGTCGATGGACGTCATTGCGTCGCCTCCAATGGTCCGACCAGTATCGGCTTGCCGGGTCGATTTCGCAACGGCATCTGAATGCGCCAGCCGGACGGAACTTTCCGCCGAGGACGCTGAGGAAGAAACGGCCTATCCGCAGATTTCGCAGATGGGAGAAACGGCAGAACACGAACAAATACGAAGAGAAATGCAGGCGCAGAAGAACATGCGAAGAAGCCGTTAGCCCTCACACGTCCAGGTTTTTCACCTCGACGGCGTGGACCTCGATGAACTGGCGGCGGGCCTCGACGTTGTTGCGCATCAGGACCTGGAACATCCGGTCGGCCTCGCTGGATTCCTCCAGCGTGACGCGTTTGAGCAGCCTCCGGGCCGGGTCCATCGTGGTCGCCCACAACTCCTCGCTGTTCATTTCGCCCAGGCCCTTGAACCGCTTGATCTCCATGCCCGTCATGCCCAGGTGCCGCACCGCGCCGGGCAGCAGGCAGAGGTTGTCCACCTCGACCGTCCGGGTCTTGTTCTCGCCGGTGACGACCAGCGCGAACTTCGCGGGCAGGTCCTCGCCGCTCACCAGCGTCTGGCGCTTGGCGAAGTAGTGGTGGATGTCCAGTCCGGCGGCGGTCAGCCGGCGGAGCAGCTTGTTCATCTCCTTGCACTCGTGCAGTTCGACGCGGGCCACCTTGACAGCCGTGTGCCCATTGCCGTTGCCGTTTCCATTCCCGTTTCCGTTCCCGTTGGCGGCCAGGGCGCCTTCGGTCTTGTCGCGGAGGGTGGTCTCGCCGTATTTCTGCTGGACCGCCTGGAGGAGGGCGTTGTATTCCGCCTCGTCCCATGCGTACTGGCACTCGCCCTCGACGCTGATCCGGTAGGTCGGCAGGCCGCGGTCGGGCTTGTAGTACTCCTTGAAGAACTCGTCGAACCCGATGCCGCGCCGCTGGAGGATAATCACGTATTCGCTCAGCGAGTGCAGCAGCTCGACCGCTTCGCGAAGCTTCGCCCCGCCGATCTGCTCGACGCCCTCCGCCGCCGTCTTGCGGGCCGCCGGCGAAACGGCTGGATCGCACATCGCGTCCGGGCGGACGTGCAGCGCCGTGCCGTCGAGGCCATGGTCGACGAGGATTTTGCGCATCTGCTTTTCGTCCAGCAGGTATTGCTGGTGCTTGCCGCTGGACAACTGGTAGAGCGGCGGCTGGGCGATGTAGATCAGCCCGTCCTTGATCATGCCGGGCATCCGGCGGAAGAAGAAGGTGAGCAGCAGGGTGCGAATGTGGCTGCCGTCGACATCGGCATCGGTCATGATGATGACCTTGCCGTAGCGGCGCTTGGTCACGTCGAAATCGTCGCCGATGCTGGTGCCGATGGCGGTGATGAGCGTACGAATTTCCTCGTTGCCGAGCATCTTGTCGTCGCGGACGTCCCAGACGTTCAGCAGCTTGCCGCGCAAGGGCAGGATCGCCTGGAACCGCCGGTCGCGGCCCTGCTTGGCCGACCCGCCTGCTGAGTCGCCTTCCACCAGGTAGATTTCGGTGGTTTCGACGTCGCGGTTGGAGCAGTCGGCCAGCTTGCCCGGCAGGTTGCCGCTAGCCAGCGCGCCCTTTCGGCGGGTGAGGTCGCGGGCCTTGCGAGCGGCCTCGCGGGCGATGGCCGCCTGAACCGCTTTCATCGCGACGCGCTTGGCGTCTGTGGGGTGCTCTTCCAGCCC
>JAQTVL010000641.1 GCA_028706835.1 Phycisphaerae bacterium
TGGCGGCCTTGCTGGACCAGCATGAGGCAAACACCGGCGCGACAGTCGAGGTGGCGGTGGCCGACAAGGCCTACGGCACGGCGGAGAACTACAAGGCGTTGGCCGGGCGGGGGGTCACGCCGTGCATCCCGCACCAGCGGTATGGGACGGACGCCAACGGGACATTTGGCCGTGAGCGATTCGTCTATGATCGAGATCGCGACTGTTTCCATTGCCCGGGCGGGCAGATGCTCAAGCGGCGCGGGTCGGCGAGCGAGGGTCGGTGGCGGTATCGGGCGGACAACGGCGTCTGTGCGTCTTGTGCACTACGCGGCGAATGCACGACGAACGTTCATGGCCGCCAGTTGTCGCGCGATGTGGATCAGGACGTGATCGACTGGGCGGATGGATGCCTCACGCCGAGTCAGCGTCGGTGGTGGATGCGTCGTCGGAAGATTCGGGCGGAAGGCTCGTTCGCCGATGCGACGAACCGGCACGGGTATAAGCGGGCGCGGTGGCGCGGACTGTTTGGCGTGACGATTCAGAATCTGCTGATCGCGACGACGCAGAACCTGCGGAAGTTGCTCCGCCGGCCCGGTCGGGCGGGTCCGACGTGTTGGAGGGTTTTATCGCGTCTGATGGCCCCGCCGGCCCGGTTCATCAGTTCCGTCGGCAGCGTATGGTCGCGATGGTTGCGCCCGACACCCTCCGGCGCGGCGGCCGTGCAGTGATAAACGGAATGGGTGGAGGTGCGCGAATTGGGCAACAGGCCCTGACGCCCCCGGCTATGCGCTTTGGCCCCTTCGGGGCCGAAGAATCTTGCAGTCTTCATGCTACAGTCTCGAAGCAAGGCGGGGTTTCGGCGGCGCCGGGATGCCACGGACACGGGCGGGACGCCCGTGCTACGGGAACACTTCCCCCTTGGCGTGAACCGCCGTTCCGGGCATAATCGGCGGCGGGATGGAGGATGTGCGGGCAACGAAGTTCCCTTTGAGGCGGACGGAGTGTCATGGCGATCCAGGTGGTCCTTATGCCTCCGGCGGAGCGAGACCTAAAGGCCCTGGATGGGGTGGTGGCCCGGCGGGTAACGGGAAAACTGCTTGCCATCGAAACGGCAGGCCGGGTGGTCGGAGACGTGAAGCGATTGACCGGGCAGCCCCCGCGCTTTCGGTTGCGGGTTGGAGATTATCGTGTGCTGTTCACGGTGGAAGCGGGTAGGATTAAAGTGTATCGGATTGTTCATCGACGGGAGGCGTATCCGTGACGACCAAGCGCCCGCAAATACTGGAACGGGCAGGCAAGCCTGCCTTCGCCGTGATGCCGATCGAGGATTACGAGGCCATGCGGCAGCGATTGGAAGACCTGGAGGACCTGGCCCTGCTGCGCGAAGCTGAGCGCGCCAGCGGCGATGCGCCAGGCCGGCCGCTGGCGGACGTGCTGCGGGAACTGGGCCTGGAAGCGGGTTCGGCCAGGGGTGCAAAGAAACGCCGGATCGGACAGCCTGTCAGGCGCGGGGCGCGCAACGCGAGTTGAGCGTTTGGCGCATTCGCGGCTCGCGACACATACACTCAATTTGAGAAGAGAGAGCGGCGGGGCTGGATTTGCAGCGGCCCCCACCGCGGCTGAAGCCGGAGCGCGGAGCCGGAGGCATACGGGTTCACGGGGACCCCTCTCCCTTGCTCCCTTCCCCGATGGGGGAGGGAAAAGAAGAGGACCCCTCTCCCTTGCTCCCTCCCCCGACGGGGGAGGGAAAAGAAGAGGACCCGTTCGAATGCGCTCACGGCAGGCCAGGGGGAGGGAAAGAGGATTCGCGGGCGCAGCCCGCTTTGGAGTGCGGGGACGGAGGCCCCGCTTTGGCGAAGCAGGCGGCGGATGGCGGTTGGGCGAAAGCGGCAGCTTTGCTGCCGCACTCCACAAACGGCGAAGACTTCGAGGTCGCGGAGGCGGGCGGAAGACACACCTTGCCGCCTCGAAAGAATCGAGGCGGACAAGGTGTGAATATATGAAGAGAGGGCATCCTTTGGAATCCGTTGGTAGATTGGTGTTGGTCAAGGACATCAAGACACCAACGGGAAGGAGCCCTCTATGGCACGGTATTTTATCGGCGCGGACGTGGACAGCAAGATGACGGAGTTGGCGGTGGAGCGGAATCAGCAGATCGTCAAGCGGTTTCGGGTGCCCACGACGATCCCGGCGATCCGGGAGGTGCTGGACTCGTTGCCGGGGCGGAAGTCTCTGACGTTCGAGGAAGGGCCGATGGCCGGGTGGCTGTATCGCAATCTGAAGGATTGCGTCGATGAATTGCTGGTCAACGATCCGCGGCGGAACAAGTTGATCAGCCAGGACGGCGACAAGGACGACCCGATCGACGCGGGCAAACTGGCGGAGTTGTATCGGGGCAAGTTCCTTCGGCCGGTGTATCAGAGCGACGACCTGGCGCGGGTGGAACTCAAGCAGTGGGTCGGGCTGTATCACGATCGGGTGCGTGACGCGGTCCGGCAGGTCAACAAGATCCGGGCCCGCGGGCGGATGTATGGGGTGTCGATTCCCGGGCGGGTGGTGCGTCGGTCGAAACTGCGCGCGGCGTGGCTGGCGGAGTTGAACAACCCTGGTCTGGCGGGGCAGTTGGAGGTTCTCTGGATGGGCTATGACGCCGTGCGGCGTCAGGTTCGCCGGGCGTTGGCGGAGATTCACCATCGGGTCAAGGCGTATCCGATCATCGGCTACTGGCAGGAGCTTCCGGGCGTCGGGCTGGTCCGTGCGGCGACGCTGTTCGCCTACCTGGACACGCCGTTCCGGTTCCGCAGCCCGCAGGCGTTGTGGAAGTATTGCGGCGTCGGTTTGGTCCGCTCGACCAGCGGGACGGACCGCCACGGCCAGCCGAAAG
>JAQTVL010000642.1 GCA_028706835.1 Phycisphaerae bacterium
GGGCGTGCTGCACCGTTACCACCCCAAGGCCCGCATCTGCCTGTCGCCGCAGGCGTTCAAGGCCACCAGCCACTGGCAGAAGCGGTTCTACGAACACGTTCGCAACCGACCGGCATGGCTGAACGAAATCGCCTTCTCCCCTTGGATGCGCGAGTCGCTGGCTGAGACGCGGTGGGCGATTCCAGACTGTTATCCGATCCGCCACTACCCGGACATTGCCCACTGCTATCTGTGCCAGTACCCCGTTCCGAATTGGGACCGGGCGTTCGCCCAGACGCTCGGCCGCGAGCCGATCAATCCCCGGCCGCGAGCCATGAAGCGCATACACAATCTGGCCGCGCCACTGACCGTCGGCAGCGTCACTTACTCAGAGGGCGTCAACGACGACGTGAACAAGTTCGTCTGGTCCGACCAAGATTGGGACCCGGCGACGCCGGTCGCCGAGACGCTGATGGATTACGCCCGGCTCTTCATCGGGCCAGACTGGGTCGAGCCGGTGACCGCCGGCCTGCTGGCGTTGGAGAACAACTGGCCGGGGCCGCTGGCGGAGAACGAGTCGGTCGAGGCAACGCTGGCCGCCTGGCAGGCGATGGACTCATCCGCCCCGGCCGCGGTCCGCAACAACTGGCGATTTCAGTCGCCGCTGCTTCGAGCCTACTACGACGCCTATGTCCGCCGCCGGCTGATCCGCGAACAGTCGCTGGAGACGGAGGCCGTCGCAACGTTGCGGCGTGCGAAGACGGGGCAGTCCTTGGCCGCAATCGCGGCCACCGAGGCGATCCTTGGCAAGGCGGCCGAACCGATTGCCCCGGAGTTGAAGGCCCGCTGCGAACAGCTTGCCGATGGCCTGTGGGAGAACATCGGCCAGCAACTGACGGTCAGCCGTCATCACGGTCAACGGACTTACCGCGGGGCGTTCATGGACTCGATCGACCAACCGTTGACCTCGGCGCCCTGGCTGATCGAGCAACTGGCCGCCGCCACACGCGAACCGGATGAGGCGTCCCGGATGGACGCGATCGCCCGCATCGCTAACCGGACCGATCCCGGCCCCGGCGGCTTCTACGACGACATGGGCCAGCCGTCGAGTTGGGGCCGCGTGCAAGGCGGGCCGGGCTGGTCGGAGGATCCGCTGTTCGACACCTCCCCGCTGGTGGAGCATTGGATGGGGCCGAATCACCCGGCCTGGATCAACTGCGTGACGACGCGGTACAAGTCGCCGGTGACGATCTGCTACGATGCGCTGGCTCCACGTCAGGCTTACACGCTACGGGTGACGCTGGCATCCGGGCCCTGGGCCCATCACGTGCGTCTGCACGCCAACGGCCATCTCGTTCATGACTTGGTCGAGATGACCAAGGCCAAGATGGTCCATACGGCTGAGTTCCAATTGCCCGGGGATTGGCTGCCCGAAGGTCGGCTGGACTTGAGTTGGACGACCGCCGACGGGGAACTGGGTGCCCGGGTGGCGGAAGTCTGGCTGACGCCAACGCCGACAACGAACCGGTAACGGCGGACCCAGGCGCGTTCGAGGCGTCGCCCATCCTGGCATCTGACGGTTCCGGCACCTGCACGGATGCCGCCACGGATGCCTCATGTCCCGCGTTCGTGTCGCATCGGCGGGCCAATACTGCCGTGGTCCAACCATCGGCAACCCAGCACAAGCCGCACCTGTTCATCGCCGGGATTGGTCTGAGCGAGAACGTCGACCGCGAGCTGACCCAACTGCTCGGGAGAACCCTGGTCGAACCGGCTGAGGCGGCCTGTCTCCGCAGGCATGTTCGGGCGGCGTGCGCCGCCGGAGACCACGCTCATCGCCGCGGGCACATCCAGTCCGAGCTGGTCGCAAGCGCGGATGGCTTGGCAACCCAGGCGAACGTCCTCCGCAACAATCGCGCTGAGGTCGGGATTCCGCGTCAGCCAGTGACGGATGGCGCCGGTGCTGTCATCGCCGCGAAAGTCGAGTTGGGTCCGCCAGCGCGGGTCTACCGTCCGTCCATGGGCGACCAGTGCCAAGTCGAAGCCCCGCCGCCGGGCGGTGGACACGGTGTCGCTTCGAGCCGGCCCGCCCAGGTAGCCGATGCGGCAATGGCCCAGCCGAAGCAACAACTCGGTCGCTTCAAAGATCGCCTGCTGCACGTCAAAGCAGACCGTGTGAATCCGCAACTGCTGACTCGTGTCGTCAACCATGACCATCCGAACCCCACGGATGCCCCACTCCGCCAGACTGTCGGACGGGGGCACGACGTTGGCGAAGATCACCCCGACCCGGTCGGGCTCGTCGCGAATTTCGCGATCGACCCAATCGATCGCCTCGTCGCTGGCAAACTCCGCCCATCGCAGCGGTAGCTGGTATCGCCCTGCCTGCCGCTCGGCGCCGGCGCGCACCATCTGCTGGAATGATCGCAGCCGCTCCTCGGCCCAGCCGACCGCGACGATGCGCGCCACCGCCTGCTCGCACCGCTGCTGCGGCTGGATGATCGCCCCGCTACGAGCGCGAAGTTCAATCAGTCCTTCCGCGGCGAGAATGGCCTCCGCCCGGCGCACGGTGTGAGTGGTGACGTGATAGAGGGCGGCCAGTTGCTGATGGCCTGGCAGGGCGGAACCGGGCAGATGCGATCGGATCGCCCGCCGCAAGGCCGCAACGAGCTGGTCGGCCGACATTGGTTGGATTCTGGCGCGGGGCATGTACCTGCGTATAACAGAATGACAATGGAGTTCAAGGGAGAATCGCCAATAGGGTGCATAACCGTAGTTGCAGGGAGGGGCTGGCCGATAGATAGTGGTGGGGGAAGTTCGGCCGGCGGAGTCCGGCCTGTGGATCACGGAGGATCATCATGTCCGAGCAGCCAACACGCATTCCGC
>JAQTVL010000643.1 GCA_028706835.1 Phycisphaerae bacterium
GTCCCGGGCCACGCAAAGCGGGGCCTTCGTCCCGCGCACTCCGAAAGCCCCGGCCCGCCGGGGCGAAGAAAGAGGCCGCGTTGCGGCCGGCCCCCTCTCCCTGAATCCCTCCCCCCGAGGGGAGGGAAAAGAGGCGCGCCCCCGCCCCGCCTTCGGCGTCGCCCAGGGCAGGCGGGGGCGATCGGGGCCTGGGACGGCGAAGGCGCCCGTCCGGCGCCGCGAGCGAGATCGGGAATTCTCGAAAAGGGCCTGTTTTCGCCGGGAAAATCGCGAAAGATTGAATTCAAGGCCCCCTCGCTTGCCGGCCGATAGACTTAGTGCATAGGATGAATCAGTGAGCGTTGAAAAGTGAAGAAAGAAACCTTCGGCCCAGGCCGAGGATTTGCCCGAACGAAACGTCTCTGCCATGTTCGTGCTACGAAGATTATTTGATCGAACCGATACCTGAACCCAGGGCATTCTTCTTTGGCTGGTCGCTGACACGCCTCCTTGCGAGGATTTCGGCGCCAGCCTTAAGACCGCCCACTTAAACTAAGGGGTTCCATCAAATACTTCTCACGGCATTGCGGTGGAGGCGATTCCATCAAGAGCCCGGCGACATGTTCGACGGGTTCTTGTTTTGTACGGCAGGCGGTCAGCTTTCAGCGGTCAGCGGTCAGCCAAAGGACTTCGGAAGCTGTAAGCTGAATGCTGAAAGCTGGAGGCTTCTTCCTCAGTCGTCGCTGACCGGCAGGCGGGGCTTGGCGGGGGCGGACTTGAGCCGCTCACGCAGGCGAGCGACGACCAGGGCGGGGGCCATCTGGCTGACGTCGCCGCCCATGCCGGCGACCTGCTTGATCATCGAGGAACTGATCAGGCTGTGCTCCTCGGTCGTCAGAATGAAGACGGTCTCGATGCCGGACAGGGTGCGGTTGGTGTAGGCCTGCTGTAACTCGTGCGGGAGGTCGATGGTGCTTCGGATGCCGCGGAGAATGGCCACGGCCCGGCGAGAGCGGACGTAATCGACGGTCAACCCGGCGAAAGCCTCGACGACGACGTTCGGCCAATCGCGAACCAGTTCGCGGATCATCGAAACGCGTTCATCGGCGGCAAACAGCGGGGCCTTGTCCGGATTCTCCCCAACAGCGACGATAAGGCGGTCAAACAGCCGTCGCCCGCGGTCGATGACGTCCACGTGCCCGTTGGTCAGGGGGTCGAACGTGCCGGGAAATACCGCGATCTTCGGTTCGCTGTCCATGGTGGCTCCTCGCGGCAGGGATTATATCAGAACATGGCGGCGCCGGACCCCGATTTTCATACCTGAAAATGGCTCGTTTAGGATTGACATCCCCCGGCTGGTCCTCTATATTATCGCGTTTCCGATGGGCTTGGCGGCCTCGCTATGCCCCCACAGAGAATGGACGTGGGTGAATGAGCACGACACTGGTCAGGAAAGCGGACGTCAAACGCGGCTGGCATGTCATCGACGCCACCGATAAGCCCCTGGGCCGAATGGCTGCCTCCATCGCCCGGGTGCTCATGGGCAAACACAAGGTCGACTACACGCCGAACGCCGACTGCGGCGACTACGTCATTGTGGTCAATGCCGCCAAGATCCGGGTCGACGCCCGCAGCAAGTGGAAGACGAAGGAATACCAGCGCTACTCCTTCTACCCCAGCGGGCAGAAGCGGATTCCGTTCAGGGAAATGCTCGAAAAGCACCCCGAGCGGGTCATTCAGTTGGCGGTCAAGCGGATGTTGCCGAAGAACAAGCTGTCGTCCAGGATGCAGACGCGACTGAAGGTCTACACGACGCCGGACCACCCGCACGACAACTTCCGGCCGGTGACGCTGGTGATCACGAAGTAACGTAATTAACCCCGCCTCGTCGCGGGAGGATTTCAAGGAGCACCGACACGTGGCTGAGGAACAGGCACAAGTCAGCAACCCAAACATCGCCGTAGAGCCGGCAGCGCCCGCGGCCCCCCCGGCTGCCCCGGCTGAGGCCGTCCAGGAGAAGCCCAAGGTCGTTTACCAGCCGAGCAGCAAGCCCGGCGGGTACTACTGGGGCACCGGACGGCGAAAGACCTCCGTCGCCCGCGTCCGCATCCGGCCGGGCAGCGGCAAGATCGAAATCAACGGCCGGTCCGTGGATGACTACTTCCACGAACCGAAGGACCGCAACAACGTGATGGCCGGCCTGCGGACCACCGACACCGTCGACAAGGTGGACGTGTTCGTGAACGTGAGCGGCGGCGGGTTCACCGGCCAGGCTGGTGCGATCCTGCTGGGCGTCTCGCGTGCGTTGATCGCCGTCAACGGCGACTTCGAGCAAGCCCTCCGCGATGCCGGTTACATGACCCGCGACAGCCGTATGAAGGAACGCAAGAAATACGGCCAGAAGGGCGCACGCAAGCGGTTCCAGTTCTCGAAGCGTTAAGATTCGAAAACCACGGATCCAAAAGCCCCGGCGCCTGGAAAGGTGTTGGGGCTTTTTCTTGTTTCGGAAAATGAAAAGTGCAAAATGCAAAATGCAGAATGAAAACCGTCAAATGAACTGCACGGCAGGCCTCTGACCCTTGTTCATTTTGCATTTTTCACTTTGCATTTTGCATTTCCTCTCCGGTGATCGGTCGCATATGCGGCAACAGCATTTCCAGGAGCACGGCATGACAAATAGCGGCAGGAAGATCAAGGTTGTTCTCATCGGCGGCAGCGGCTACGCGGGCTTCGAGGTCATCCGCCTGCTGCTGCGACACGGCGGGGCGGAGTTGGTCGGCATCTACGGCCCGCCCAACGAGCTCGGGCCGATGGAGAAGTTCTACCCGCAACTGAGCAAGCAGGTGGCGCTGTCGCAGGAGCTCTTCGACCCCGCAGCCATC
>JAQTVL010000644.1 GCA_028706835.1 Phycisphaerae bacterium
CTTCAACAAGAGCCATTCGAGCCGCTACGCGATCGTCGCCTACCAGACCGCATGGTTCAAGGTTCACTACCCGCTGGAGTACATGGCCGCCCTGCTCACCTACGAGCGCATCGACCAGAAGAAGACGGTGCAGTACATCGAGGAATGCCGCCGGATGGGCATCGCCGTGCTGCCGCCGGACGTGAACTCCTGCGACGCGGACTTCACGGTGGACCGCACTACCCCCTCCCCCGCCGCGGGAGGGCCGGGGAGAGGGGAACTCCAAAACTCCGCCGCGATCCGCTTCGGCCTGGCTGCGGTCAAGGGCGTGGGCGAACGAGCGGTCGAATCGATAATCGCGGCCCGCAAGGAGCACGGCAAGTTCACGAGCATCTACGAGTTCGCCGAGCGCGTGGACCTTCGGCTGGTGAACAAGGGCGTCATCGAGGCGCTCATCAAGTGCGGAGCGTTCGACTCGACCGGCGGCCGCCGAAGTCAGCTCTCAGCCGTGGCCGAAAAGGCGCTGGCCGTCGGCAACGAGGCCCAGTCCGACCGCCGCAACGGGCAGATGAATTTCTTTGACTCGTTCTCCGCCCAGGCCGCCGCGGCGCCCAAGGACACCTCCATGCCCGACCTGGCCGAGTGGCCGGAGAACAAGATGCTCGAAGCCGAGAAGGAAGTGCTCGGCTTCTACGTGACCAGCCATCCGCTCAGCCAGCACGCCGAGACGATCGAGCGTTACGCGACGCATTTCATCGCCGAACTGCCCGCCACGCCCGCCAACTCCGAGGTCACCGTCGGCGGCATGCTCACCCGCGTCCGCCCCACCGTCACCAAGAGCGGCAAGAATCCCGGCCAGAAGATGGCCATGATCACCATCGAGGACCTCACCGGCAGTTGCGACGGCGTGCTCTTCCCCGCCGACCTGGCCAAGGCCAAGGACCTGATCGTCATGGACGCGATGGTCTTCCTTCGCGGCCGGCTGGACCGCAGCCGGGAAATTCCGTCGGTCATCGTCACCGAGGCGGTCGGCATCGAGCAGGCGGTCGAGAAGATGACCACCTCGATGGTCGTCTCGCTGAACTCGACGGGCACGACCGCGGAATCGCTGGCCAAGTTGGCCAAGGTGGTCGAGGACCATCGCGGCGGCACGCCGATCTACTTCTCGCTGCTGACCAAGCACCCGGAGGGCGGCCACCCGGTGGTCGTCACCATGCGCCCGGACAGCAAGTTCAACGTCCGGGCATGCGTCGGCCTGCAACACCAGATCGACCAGGTGCTCGGCCCCGGCCACGTGAAGTTCGCCGGCCCCAAGCGTCGCCCGCGAAAGCCGGTCCCCGCGACGGAGGTGACAGCCGCCGGCGTGGCTGCGCCCGCGGACGGCGCCACGGCCGCTCCGGCGCCCGCGGCGGCCCCGGTGGCCGATCGCATCAAGGAATACGCCCCGCCGGTCGACCACATCGACGACGCACTCGATGCGGAGGAGTGACCGTCCCTCGCGGCGCCAGCGCTCTGCCAGCCGTCGACTGATGGATTGGGTGCCATGCCTGCGACGGCTGTTTTGTCGCAGGCATGTCTTGCTTGCGAGGGCATGGCTGGCCCGCCGTCCAAAACGACCGGACGGCGTTCCAGCCATGGCACCCCTCAAATGATCGCTGACGGATCGCTAGAATACTGCGAGGGTGGGAGTTGGAGGCTGCAATGCGA
This sequence comes from Phycisphaerae bacterium, assembly GCA_028706835.1. Classification (GTDB taxonomy): domain Bacteria; phylum Planctomycetota; class Phycisphaerae; order JAJVII01; family JAJVII01; genus STB-87. The sequence goes on from JAQTVL010000644.1 coordinate 1,687, forward strand.
CCCACGGTCCTGATTCTGTCTTCCGCTTGCGTTTTCGCAGTCCCGGCGATCTTGCAGGGCTGTCGCGACACGACCGCCGCCGCCCCCACCACTCGCCCCGCCACCACCCAGGGAGACAAACCCGTGCGAACCGAGAAAGCGACTTTCGCCGCCGGCTGCTTCTGGGGCGTGCAAGCCGGCTTCGACGAAATGCCCGGCGTCGTCAAGACCACCGTCGGCTACACGGGCGGCCACACCGAACGCGCGACCTACAAGCAAGTCTGCTCCGACACGACCGGCCACGCCGAGGCCGTCGAGTTGGAGTTCGACCCGGCCCGGGTGAGCTACGAAAAACTGCTCGACTACTTCTTCCGCATGCACGACCCGACCACGCCGAACCGGCAGGGCCCGGACATCGGCAGCCAGTACCGCTCGGCCATCTTCTTCCACTCGCCTGAGCAGGAGAAGGCCGCCATCGCGTTCCGCGACCGCCTCGCCAAGTCCGGCAAGCTCCCCCGCCCGATCGTCACGGAGATCGTCGCCGCGGGTCCATTCTGGCCGGCGGAGGAGTACCACCAGAAGTACTTCCAGAAGACCGGCCGAGGCGCCTGCCACGTCAAACCGTAACGTTCAGCCGCACGACCGAAGGTCGGCGTGCGGGGCAACGGGCTGCCCTTCGGTCGTGCAGTTGAACAAAAGCGGTGTTGCACGCAGGGTACGTGCGGAGTCAGTCATACATGCCCGTCCGACCCTTCAAACACCGGATCGACGCAGGGCAAGCGTTACGGCGTCCCCTGTAAACGCAGCCAAAGGGGCTGGGCCGCGTCGGTGGACGCCAACCGTAGTTGGACAGGGTCGCCATCCGGCAATCGCTGTACGACGCTGGGCCGCGGTCGCGGCCGAACCTGTTGGCTGGCCGGTGGTTCCGAAATACACATCGACGTAAGTGCAGGCAACAAGTCGGAAACGGACTCGCAGATGCAGGAGTTAAGCCGGTTTCGCGGGAAATCCGCCTCGTTTTCGGACGCGGTTACTGCGGGTTGCTGTGGCGTACCGGCGGGATGCTGTCGGATGCTGCGGCATACTGTTCGTTACACAAGTAGCCTGAAAGGCCCTTCGCCCCCAACGCCGGTGCTTGATGCCCCGACGCTGCCGCTCTATACTGTCGAACCGACGGCTCACAACGGTG
>JAQTVL010000645.1 GCA_028706835.1 Phycisphaerae bacterium
CGGGCGTAGCTATGCACCCAGTAGACGTAGTCGCGCATGTCGTAGCTGCCGGCGATCTGGTCCGTCGGCGACGCGAGAATCTGCCAGTGATACGCGACCGTCGCAACGGCAAAGAAGAGGAAAGGCCACGCCCGACCGAGGAGGTTCGAGCGACGAGGTTCGAGCGACGAGGGAATATCCGTCACGCCTGCCACCTGGCCACCTGGCCCTGTGTTGTCCTACTGCCCGGAGGTGATGTCCGCCCGCTCCCCGCGGGCGTGGGCCGCCACGCCGCCCGTCGGCGAGCGCATCGGGAACGGGCCCGCCGGCACGTCCTTCGCCCGCTTGATTCGCCCGAAGATCAGCCGGCCTGCCCAGCCGATCGTCCGGCGAATCGTGTGTACCAGCCCGACCATGCCCAGCGCCTGCATGCCAACGGGCTTCTTCTTCAGCTTGCTGCCCAGCTTGAAAAACCCCGCGAAAAACCGGAGCGGGTTGTAGAAGAACAGGTAGGCGATCTGGATGTTCAACTGCTTCCGCCACGGCTCGCTCAGCCCCGACGCGATGACGTGGTTGCCGTCGTACATCCGCGGCTCGACCCCCTTGCCGGCCACCTCGGTGAACACCTGCCCGCTGGTGTACATGCCGTCGAACAGCTTCGACCCAGCCGACGGCGTGATCATCAGCACCTGCACGCTGACCGCCCCGGCCTTGCGAAGCAGGTTGATCTGGTTGAGCAGCCCGCTGTCGTCGCGCGTGCTCAGCAGCGGCTGGGCGTCGTGGTGCATCATCATCGCCATCGGCGCGATGCCGTGGTCGGCCATCAGCTTGAACGCCTCGACGGTCCGGTCGTGGCCCTGCCCCTTTCGCACCAGCGCCCCGCTCATGTCCTCCACGCCCAGCCAGAGCGCCCGCAGCCCCGCCCGCACCATCAGGTCCATGTGGTCGCGCATCGCCAGCGTGTCGTGGACCGTCGCCTCCGTGCCCCAGCGGACCTTGTTGCGCAGCCGAATGCCGCCCTGGTCCGTCGCTGCGATCTTCTCCAGAATCGCCAGCGCCCGCGGCTGGTTGTTCAGGAAATTGTCGTCCGTGCCGAAGTAGTAGCGAATCTTGTAGGCCTTGACCAGCCGAACGAGTTCCTCCGCCAGCCGATCGCCGCTCTTGCTGCGGATATGCCGCTGGTTGTAGACCGGGATCGGGCAATACTCGCACGAGAACTTGCACCCGAACGTGATCGTCAGCGACCCGATCGGACTGGCCTTGCGGACCAGGTTCGCCGCCAGCGGCTGGCTGGCCAGCGTCGCGCCCTTGCCCGGCGCCTCCAGGATCGCGTAGCCGGCGTCGGCGAACGGCAGTTCGTCCAGGTCGCCGACCAGCCGCTGGATGCCCGTGTCGACCAGTTCGATGACCCGGCCGGCCGCGTCGGTGCGGGGATAGACCAGCCCCGGCACGCCGTCCAGCCCGCCGCGGTCGCGGATGCGCAGGAAGGTCTGCCGGATCGGCTCGCCGCTGCCGCGCTCCGCCAGCAGCACCTCCAGCAGGTTCAGCAGCACATACTCTTCACCCGTGACGGCGACGTCGGCATGGGGACTGTCCCCTTTTTCGGAAGAGGGGGCCGCCTTCCTCGTGGCCGTCCCCCACTCGCCCTCGGTTGTATAGAACGCCTCCCACGGCTCATACACGCACATTGAGCCGCCGGCGATGACCAGAGGCCGCCGGGCGGGGTCGATGCGGCAAATGTCGCGGATCATCGCCCGGGCCGGCGCGGTGTGCAGGCTCATGCTCGAGACGCCGAAGATGTCGGGCATTCGTCCGTCGAGTTGCATCCGCGACGGCTGGAAGTTGCGGTTCCACTGCTGGAGCACGATCCGCGTCTTGGCGAAGCCGGAGTCAATCAACGCCGAGCCGATGGCCCGCGGGCCCGCAGGCGCCATCCGCGTGTCGGCGAAGATGAACGGCAGCATCCGCGTGCGATGATCGAACGCGCACGCGATGACGGTGGCCAGGTCATGTCGGTCTGCCACGGCCCGCAGCCGGCGGCGGATGTCCACCAGTTCGCCGGGCGGAAGCAACTGGTCGCCACTGTCCCGGATGGGTAAGGGCATAGAACACTCCTAATCAAGACAGATTCGCCTGTGGCGGCCACTTGGTCAAGAGATATTGGAGGTCATCCGGTGAACGGGCCGCTGGATCGCGGTGACGAATGTCTTCTTGTGGAGTGCGGTAGCACAGCTACCGCTTTGGGTCGGCGCTATCGGGTGTCTGCTCCGCAAAGCGGTAGTTGCGCTGCCGCACTCCACAGACGGCGAAGACTTCAATCCGAAATCCGAATTCCGCATTCCGCAATTCCTCAGTGCCCTCCGTACTTCACCCCCGCCTCGATCATGCGGATCATGTTCTCCGCGGTCCGCCCCGGCAGGTTCGCCATCCACGGGCTGGCCGCCTGGCCCAGCACGTAGAGGCCCTCCGTGCCGCCGACAGCCACCGCGTCGCGGACCATCGCCTCGACCTCGTCGCCGGTCTTGTGCGCCAAGTCCTCGAACTGAATGTAGCCCCACAGGAACAGCCGGCCGGCCGCTGTCTGCATCATCTCCGCCAGCGTCGCGTCGTTCTGCGGCGGGCTCTCCACGCAGTCCACGCCGTCGAAGCCGATCTGCACGAATCGGCTGATCTGGGCCTTCAGCCGGCCATGGCAGTGCGTAATCACGTAACGGCCGCGGTCGTGGATGCGCTTGACCAGCTCGCGGTCAAACGACACGACGAACTGGTCGATGAACCGCGGCGGCTGAATCGGCTCGACATACGGCTCGCAGGCATACCAGCGGAACGCCACGTCCGGCACGGCGGCGATCGCGCCGAGCACGGAATCGACGA
>JAQTVL010000087.1 GCA_028706835.1 Phycisphaerae bacterium
GCCAGAGGCCTTGGCCGATCTTCGATGCCAAGAGCGCGGAGAATGACCACTGCGGCCACCCCCTGTACCACAATGGCGGCCCGGTCATCTACACCGCCTCGGCGGACGGAAAGTATCTGTTCCTGAGCGGCCCGTACCAGAACATGAAGGAGAAGCCGAAGCAGCTCAGCGACAAGTTCCCGCCCTTCGGCGCCATCTTCCGGATGAAGCTTGAGGGCAAGGACGAGATGCAGCTCTTCGCCCAGGTCCCCGCCACCGCGGATGGGCCCTGGTCCAAGGACGGCGCGAGGAACTACAGCGCCTCCGGCCCGATTCACGGCGTTGCCGTCGACCTCAAGGGCAACGTGTACGTTTGCGACCGCGAGAAGAACCGCATCGCGGTCTTCGACGAGGCCGGCAAGGAGATCGGCGAGATCGCCGTCAAGAACCCGGACAGCGTGGCCGTCCATCCCAAGACCGGGGCGATCTACGTGATCCGCCGCTTCTGCAACGGGTGGAACACCCACAGCATGATCCTCGACAAATTCAAGAACTTCGAAAAGGACGCCGCGCCCGTCGCCAGTTTCACCAAGTTCCACAGGAACAACTGGCCGACGATGGTGGTGACGACCAGCGGCGAGAAGACCGTGCTCTGGTTCACCGGCGCCGCCACCGATGATGCCGCGCTGGCCCAGCACGAGGGGTCGAAGAAGCTTCTGGCCCTGGAGGACAAGGGCGCGGAGTTCGCGGTCATGCCCATCACGCACGGCCCCGCGCAGGGCGCACAGTCCGACTTCGCCCGCATCGCCACCGACCCGTACCGCGAGGAGGTCTACGTCAGCAACGGCGAGAACCTCATCTACCGCTACAACGGCGACACTGGCGAGGGCGGGATTCTGAAGAAGGACGGCCAGGTGTTCCATGCGCCCGACCTGACCGTGGGGTATGACGGCCTGCTCTACGTCCGCAGCGGCGCCGGCTTCTCCGGGCCGCTCGAACGCCTGACCCCGGACCTGGCGCCGGCCCCCTTCGCTGCCACCGGCTCAAACAAGCTCTATGACATCTACGGCCGCTTCGGCATCGGCTTCTGCGAGAAGGGCGTGGGCGTCGGGCCGGACGGCAAGGTCTACGACTGCTGGATGTACGACTTCGCCAAGTACTTCGTGAGCGGCTGGGGGCCCGAAGGCCTGCCGCTCAAGGGCAAGTACATGGCTGAGAAACTCAAGACCAGCAAGCCGGTCCGCCTCGATCTGAAGATGCCCGAGGATCGCAAGATCGACAGTTCCATCATCGGCCCGGTCCCGTCGGATAACGGCGGCATTCGAGTGGACCTGAAGGGGAATATCTATGTCGGCATGCGCGTTCTGCCCAAGGGCTACACGCCCCCAGCCGGCTTCGAGAAGGCGCCCGACTACATCGGCTTCAACGGCTCGGTGGTCAAGTTCGGGCCCCAGGGCGGGGCGGTGCTGGGCATACCCGACGCCGAATCCAAGGACCCGGCTGCGCCCAGGCTCGAAACCAGCCGGAAGGAAGTGACCATCGAGGGCGGCCTGATGATGTATCCGGGCGTGGCGCCGTTCAGCGGCGGCGGCTACGGCGGAAACAGTTCCTGCTGCGTTTGCCGGGTGGGGCGGTTCGACCTCGACTCTTACGGCCGGCTGGCGCTGCCCAACGTGGTCAGTTGCTCGGTCAGCATCGTCGATAACGCCGGCAACCTGATCCGCGAGATCGGCCAGTACGGCAACTTCGACTCGCAGTATGTTCCCGCTGACGCGAAGGACGGCAAGCCGGTTGTCGCCACGCCGGCGATCCCGCTCTGCTGGCCGACCGGTGCGGGCTTCACCGAGAAGGCCGTCTACATCTGCGACACGTACAACCGCCGCGTGGTCCGCGCGGACTTCACGTGGCAGGCTGCGGAGACTGTGGAGGTCAAGTGACCCGTCAGACTGAAGGCGACAAAGAGTTTTCACTTGAGGGAATTCATGCGTAAGCGACGTGTTGCGGCGACTGATGCGGCGGACATGGTGACGAGTCGGGAGTGGGCTAAGCGGTTCTTCTCGACCGCTGCGGACGTTCCCATTTCCTTCCGCTTGGACGGGAAGGAAATCCAGGGCATCCCCGCCGATTGGTCGCCTGCGGTCAGCCGGCACCGGATCGATGCGAACATTGTCCAGACCGCCTTCAACGGCCACGACGTCCGGACGGGCCTGGCCATTCGCGTCGAGTGTACGCAGTATCTCGACTACCCGGTCGTGGAATGGGCGGCCTGGCTCACGAACACGGCTGACCGGCCGACGCCGATCATCAGCGATATTCTCGCGCTAAGCAGCGCGTTCGAAGGCGGCTCGCCGGTGCTCTGGCACTGCAACGGCGACTTCAGCAACGTGGCTGGATACACGGAGGAACAGACGCCGCTGGCGGCGGGCCTGGCGCTCAGGTTCGCGCCTACCGATGGCCGGCCCTGCAATCGCGCCTGGCCCTATTATCGCCTCGCGTTTGGCGGCTGCGGGATGACCCTAGCCATCGGCTGGCCGGGGCAGTGGTCTGCCACCTTCACTCGGACCGCGGAGGGCGTACACATTGCGGCCGGGCAGGAACTGACGCACCTCCGGCTGATGCCGGGCGAGACGGTCCGCACGCCGCGCATCACGCTGATGGCGTGGGCCGGCGATTCCGACTGCGCCGTCAACCTGTGGCGGCGCTGGTATCGGGACCACCTGCTGCCCAGGCCGGACGGCCGACCCTTGCAGCCGCTGGTGGCCGGGCTCGGGGCCGACGAAGGCGAGGAGCACACGGGGGTGAGCGAGGACAACCAACTGCGGTACATGGAGCGGTGGTTCAAGCAGGACATTCCGGTCGACGTCTGGTGGATGGACGCGGGCTGGTATTCCTGCCGCGACGAGCAGGGCGTCAACCGATGGAAGCACGTGGGCACGTGGACGCCGGACCCCGTGCGGTTTCCCAACGGGCTTAAGCCGGTATCCGCCGCCGCCGCGGCCCACGGGGCCAAACTGCTGATCTGGTTCGAGCCCGAGCGGGTACACGTGACCAGCCAGATCTATGCCGAGCATCCGGAATGGACCCTTGCGACGCAGCATCCGGACCCGTGGATCGCCCCCGGCGAATCGGCCCTGTGGATCGACGGAAGCCGGCTGCTCGACCTGGGCAACCCGGCCTGCCGCCGCTGGGTCACAGAGCATCTGTGCGCGTCGATACGCGAGCATGGCATCAAGATCTACCGGCAGGACTTTAACATCAATCCGCTGAGCTACTGGCGTGAGAACGACGTGGCCGACCGCCAGGGCATGAGGGAGAACCTGCACGTGCAGGGGTATCTGCAACTCTGGGACGACCTGCTCGCGCGGAATCCCGGCCTGTGGATCGACTCGTGCGCGTCCGGCGGGCGGCGCAACGACCTGGAAACCCTCCGCCGCTCTGTTCCGCTGCACTACTCCGACTACGGCTATGGCCACAATCCGGTGAAATCGGCTTTTCACCACGTGTTGTTCCAGTGGATGCCGTACTTCAAGGACGGCACGCTGTCCTGGGACCTTGGCGACAAGGTCGCCCCCGGCCAGGTGGTGGATAGTTATTCCTTCCACTGCGGCCTGGCGCCGATGATCTTTCCGGCGATCGACATTCGAAAGGACGGCTACGACTTCGCCCTCCTGCGCAAGATGCTGGGCATCTGGCGGCGGGCCGCCGAGCTGATGGTGAACGGCGACTACTACTTGCTGGCCCCGGCTCACCGGACGCCCGACAAGTGGGTGGCCTGGCAGTTCGACTGTCCGGAGGCCGGGCGCGGATTCGTCCAGGGCATCCGGCACCCGGCCTGCCCGGAGGAAACGCTCGTCGTGCATCCGCGGGCCGTTTGCCCGGAGGCCGTGTATGTCTTCGAGAATTCTGAGACAGGGGAAACGCGGGAACTGGCTGGGAGCGCCGTGCTGGCGAACGGATTCACGTTCGCGCTGCCGAAGCGGCAGGGCGCCATCTGGTTCTACCACGAACGGGTGTAGCGAGAGCGTCGTGGCGGAGAATTGACCACGAAGGCAGCGAAGACAATGGCAATTGTTAGACGAGAAAACCTGAATGCGCTGGTGGCGGAGCGGCTCAAGAAGCTGATCCTGGACGAGGGCCTCAAGCCTGGCGACCGCCTGCCGACCGAGAATGAACTGGCGATTCGTTTCGGAGTCAGCCGGGTCAGCGTGCGTGAGGCGACCCGGGCGTTGGCGTTCCTGGGGATCATCCGGGCGGCGCCGCGGCGCGGGCTCACCGTGGGGGAATTGGACCTGGGGCGGGCATCGCAGTACCTGGGGTTCCATTTCGCGATCAGCAACTACCCGCCCGGCGTGCTGGTTCGCGCCCGCCTGGTCATCGAGACCGGCTCGCTGCCGTACACGATGGAGGCGATGGCTGAGAACCCCGCGCTTTACACCGAACTGATGGCCCACGTCGACCGGATGGACAAAGACAGCGACGACCTGGACCGGTTTATCGACGGCGACATCGCTTTCCACCGGGCGCTGGTGGAAAGCAGCGGCATCGATCCGCTGGTGGCGTTTACCGACCTTCTGCACGCGTTCTTCCGGAGCTTTCGAGAGAATATTCGGGTGGCGGAGCGCCGCGTGGGCAACGCCGTGCATCGAACGCTGATCACGGCGCTGCGCGATCGCGACCTGGAAAAGGCTCGCGAAACCCTGCGTCGGCACATCGAGCCTCATGTGCGGCTCGCGGCCGGTTCGGCGGGGCGGTGATGCCCCACGTTCGACGAATCATCGGGTATCCGCCCCGCATGATGGGTGTGGCAAGATTCGGTGGCAATGGTAATTCTTCGCCGTTTGTGGAGTGCGGTAGCGAAGCTACCGCTTTGCAGGGCAGGCGCGACGTTGCACAGCCCACAGCGGTAGCTGCGCTACCGCACTCCACAAAAAGACGGATTGGCAAGCATACCACCAACTCTTGCCGCACCCCGCAGGATCGCCCGGGCGGCCCGGGCCGCAACCCCGGCAAGCTTCCCGCTGGAGAGGCGTTATGCTGGGAATAGGGATCGGGTTCGGCACACAAATAGGAGGAGCAACATGACGTGCAGGCACGCTGTGGCATTGGCGCTGGTCGCATTGGTTGCGGGCTCGGCGTCCTGGCCGGGCACGGCCTTCCCCGACGACGTGACGGTCAAAGTGATCACGCCGGATACGCCGCCGGCCGGCACCCAGCCGGACAAGACATCCGCAGGTCAGCCCGGCAGGCCGGTGCCGCCGCCCCAGACAGGTGCGCCCGGCTCGTTCAACGACCCGGACCCGTTTGGCCGGCCGAGCATTCTGGCCCCGCTGGCGGGCGACGGGGCGATTGACCAGGCGCTGCGCCGCGTATCGCTGACCGCGGAGCAGAAAGCCAAGTTGGCGCCCATTGTCGAGGCGGCTGCGGCCCAGCGGAAGGCGGACTGGAAAGAGTTTGTGGACGCCGACCGGCCGGCGACTCGGAAGCTTGTCGAGGCCCGCAACCGCCTCGACGCCGAACACGTGCCGATGAAAGAGTGGCGCAACGACGCGGGCTTCAAGGCGGCTGTCGCCGACCGCGAGAAACTCGCCAAGTCACGCGAGGAACTGGGGGCTCGCCGCCGGCATGAGGTGGCGGAGAAGATCGTGGCGGCGCTTACCCCGGAGCAAGCTAAGCTCTTTGGAGAATGGGAGACGGAGACGGCCCAGACGGCCCAAGGCCAGGCGTGGCGGACAGCCGTGACCCTCATGTTTCGTTTCGCCCCAAAGGAGTTGAACCTGTCGGCGGACCAACAGCGGCGAATTCTGGAACTGCTCCGACGCCGCATGGAAGAGTCCGGCGCAAAGAACCAGAGGGATTACGATCGCATGAATGCCCTGACCGAACGCGTGGGCGACAACAAGGACGACGCGGCGGCTCGGGCCGAGTTGGAGCAGCTTCGCCGCAAGAGTTCCGCCGCCTACGCCGCCGAAATGAAGGCGATCTGCCAGGACGTTGAGATGCTGATGACGCCGGAGCAGCAGAAGCAGTGCCGGGAGATTCGCAAGGAGCGGGCGTCGACCACTGCCAGGATGTGGATCGACCCGCTATCGGCCCGCTACCAGAAGTTGGGCCTGACCGCGGAGCAGAAGCAGAAGATCGACGCCCTGGTTGCCGCGGCCCGTGACGCAATGGTCGGCGCGGAGTTTGGGGATTTGGAGAGCCGTGACCTGGTCGAGCAACTCAACAACGACGTTGTGCAACTGCTGACCGATCAGCAAAAGGCCACGTTGAAGAAGGGATGAACGCGGCCGTTTTGGGGTCGGCTGATTCTGATCGATGCGAACGGTTTGTCGAAAGATTCGCAGGATGATTCACCTTCGTGGTCTGGAATGTCTGGCGGTGATTACGATGCTCGCGCTGCAAGCGACGATGGCGGGCGAGGCCTGCGCGGCCGGGCCGACGACAGGGCCGGCATCGCAGCCGGAGCCGGTGCTTCGCGTGGGCGGGCTGAAGATGAACAAGGTCTTGTTCCTGGGCAACAGCATCACGCTGCACCCGCCGGCGCCGCAGATCGGCTGGGCGGGCAACTGGGGCATGGCGGCGACCGCGGCCGACAAGGACTATGTGCATGTGCTGGCGCAGCACCTGGCGAAGGCGGTTGGCGCCCAGCCGCGGATTCGCGTGGGCAATATCGCGACGTTCGAGCGGGAGTTCGCCACGTACGACCCGGCCCGGGGCCTGCGGGACGATGTGGCGTTCGGGGCGGACGTCGTAATCATTGCGATCGGTGAAAACGTGCCCGAACTGACGACCGAGCAAGCCAAGGCCGGCTACCGAGCGGCTTTTGCCAAGTTGTTGGCGGAACTGAAGAAGGACAACCACCCAGCTATCTTCGTCCGAAGCTCGTTCTGGCCGAATGCGACCAAGGACGCCATCATGAAGGCGGCCTGTGCCGAGGCTGGCGGCGTGTTCGTGGACATTTCCGCGCTCAGTCGTCAGGAGGCGAATTACGCCCGATCCGAGCAGAAGATCGCTCACGGCGGCGTGGCTGCCCACCCCGGCGATCGCGGCATGGTGGCCATCGCCGATGTGCTGTGGGCGGCGATCGAGAAGCGGGCAGCGGCGACGACGCGGGGCGATTAGGGCCCCCAGCCTCCCGGCCCCCGCCACCCGAAATCTACTCTCCTATCCGGTGCAGACACGGCCCGCACGCGGCCAGCCCCAACGTGGCCTGGGGCGAGAAAGAGGTCAGAAGCAATCCCCTGACTCCTTTTCTCGCTCTTCGCCGTTCGTGGAGTGCGGTTCCCGCTGTCAGCAAGCGTTCGCGGGATTTCATGGTTGGCCCTCCTCCGTCATCCGATCGTTGCGGCGACGTCTACGCGCCCTCCCAGGCTTCGCCATTCGATGGCCGTGCGGTCTTCGCTTACCCGGGCGCCCTTGGGACCTGATAGCGACAGTATCTTCAGCCCGCCGGGCAGACGGACGTGCAACGCGACGCGGGCGCTCTCTCGCCCGGTGCGAGTTTCCAGGCGAGGTACACCGTGTTCGGCGCGATGACGGGCTTCGCGTCGCCGCCCACGGCCATGAGGATTATCCGGTCGGCCCGTTCCACCCAGCCGGCCAGCAGGACGTCGTCGGGCAACTGCGGCTGCACCCAGGCCGGGTTGTACCCCACGCTGTAGCTCGGTTTCTCGCACCGCAGGCCGACACGGCGCGCTTTCTTGCCGGCGTTGGCGATGTCGACGCGGAGGATCGCGGCTGTGGCGCCGCCGACCGCCTCCAGGCGGAGGGTGACGGCGGAGTCTTCGTAGACGGTCTCCAGCGCCGGCAGCCAGCCCTCGGCGCGGGTCCAGCGGCTCTTGCGGAACGGGCGCCCGTTCAACTCGGGTTTGATGTGGACCTCCCAGTTCGTCCTCGGGGCTACGAAGGCAGCCAGGGGCTTGTCGAGCAGATTGTCGTACGTCCAGGCCATGCGAAGCCAGCCGGGATGCACGTCCAGCAGCGTCTTGTCGCTGCTGTTCGGCAGCGCCACGGTCAGCCGGTGCGGCGTCGCAAAGGCGTACCCGAAATCTACAGTCATCTTTGTCTCATTCATGGTGTCGCCTTTCCTGACGTTTCCGGCGGGTTCGGCAATCGCCTGGGCTTGCCGGTGAACAGCCGCGTGCCTTCGGGCGCCGGTCGACTGGCGACGATGGTGTTGCCGATCCAGTCGAAGGCCAGGTCCACCACGGGTGTCATCTTCTCCTTCCACGGGCCGGTGGGGGTGTGCGTGAAGCGAATGAGCGGGTAGGTGATGGTCATCTCGTCGCCCGGCTGGCGGCGGTCGAAACGGACATAGGCGCCCGACCAGGCAGGCGGCACCTCGCGTTGGCCGACGAAGGCGCGGACGCGATCGCACGGAACCCAGTGGGGGGGCCGGAGGAAGAAGGTGTCGGCCACCGCGGCCTGCACGGTCAGCCGGCCGGCGTCGGGGAGGAACGGCACCACTCGGCCCCAGGGCGACGTCCGGCCGAACGAGAGGTTCACGTAGACCCCGGCTGGACCCAGTCTCGACGCGTTCAATCGGTCGATAGTGTTGTTCCAGGCGGTGTAGATGGCCCGCATGCCCTCGGGCGTGCAGCAGCCGGCCAGACCGGCGTATGTGCCCTTGAGCCTGCTGTTCTCGTAGTCGTCCAGGCCGGTGTAGCTCTGGATGCCGCCTTCGAACTTGTGCAACTCGGCCAGCCCGGCCCGAATCTTCTCCTCTCCGGCGGCGGCATTCACCTTGCGGTACTCGGCCTCGAACTCGGGAGTCATGATGAATTGAAGCAGGCTGATCCGGTTGCGCAGGTAGCGCTCGACGAAGTCGAAATACTCGGGGTGCCCGCCGCGGGCGATACAGGCGGCATTGGACATCATGTCCGAGGTCAAGCAGGTCTCGTCGGTGGGATGGAACGGCGTCGTGGCCGGGAACCAGCCGGTGCCCGTGCCCAGCGACAGCATCCAGTCCCATGCACGCTTGGCGAAGTCGGTATAGCGTTCGTCGCCGGTGACCAGGGCCAGGTCGGCCATGCCCCACAGCGCGTGCATCGTGGCGTGGCTGTGGCCGCCGGTAAAGTTCCCGTCGGCGGCGAATCGCACGCCGTCCGGCTGGCTGCCGGCCATGATGCCCTCGGCGTAGGCTTTGGCGAACGCGAGTGCTTCGGCGTCGCCGGTGGCGCGGTAGTAGTTGACCAGAGCGATGATCACCGGCGCGGGCATCTTGTTCCACCCGTTCGGCACTACCGTGCCGTCCGCTTTCATCGCGCCCATGCCGGCGGGGAAGTAACAGCGGTCGGGAGCCGGGTAGACGGCCAGTTTCTTCAGCCGCACCATGATCCGCCGAGCGGTGCCCTTAGACTCGGCGTTGTGCGTCCGCCGGAAATCCTCGGCCAGCGCGAACAGTATCTTGGTCGCGCCCCAGACGTGGTAGTGGTAATCCGCCTTCGAATAGACCTTGTGGACATCGCCTTCGTTGTAGGCGCCTGGAGGCGCGAGCACCGTGCCGTCCGCCTGCACGTACTCGATCATACGCCTGTGGAACGCGGCCTCGACGTCCCAGCCGGCCTGCGAGCCGCTGATTTCCCGCATGTAATACCATTCCCAGTTCAGTCGGGCGTCCGTGTCGCAGGGCACGACGACGTCGTGGCCGGCCGGGACCGGCGGGCAGCGCAGGGGATAGCACTGGAACACCGGTTCATAGTTCAACTCCGGCCGCGGCGTGCGGATCAGGTAGTTCATGGCCCAGCAGGCCATTCGCTTCAGGTCGATATCGTTCGAGGCGGGAGCCGTCGTGAGAGGCGCCAGCTTCGAGGACGCCTCGACCGCCACGCCCACATCACTTACCTTGCCGGTCAATCCTCGAATCATGGGAAGGGCTCCCTTCGTGTTCGGTTTCGTGGTCGCTTCGCCGCCGAGGGCCGCTACGCAAAGAACGGCCGCAATTGCGGCACCTGAAAGTTGCTGAATCATGATCGGCCATTCTTCCGCTCGTACATGACCAGTTCACTCGTCATAGCGGCGTCCAGATCGATCGGCAGCCCGGTCAATGCCAGTTCGCGGCCGGGCATGCGGAATGTCTGCGAACCGTTGTCGAGCGTCACCTCGTAATCCGCTGCCAGGTCCACGCCCCGCAGGCGGAGGCGGTATTCGGCCGCGCCGTTGCCCAGCCGGAACACGCCCGCATAGCCGCGCGACCGGTCGGCCGCGCCGTACTCCAGCACGCACCATTCCGCCGGTGCGTACAGGACGATGTCCGGGGTGTGGTGGTAGACGACCGCCTTGGCGGCCATGATCGGCCCGGTGAAATCGCGGGCGAGTTGGATGTAACGCCGCGTCCTGTCGAAGTACGGCGTAGCCCGGTCGGCGTTCTGGGCGCCGAACCCGACAAAGATCGGCTGGGCGAACAGCGTGACGCGAAGGTGCGTGTCCAGGTCCGCCTTCTGGTGCGCCGCGGACATGTGGTTGTGATAGTAGCACAGCGACTCGGGCGGCAGGAAGATCGTCAGCCCGTTGATCGCCCGGATGCTGCGGGGGAACATCGAGAAGTCCGACTCGCAGGCGTAATGGAATCGGGACATCATGCCCAGGTCGTTCCGCCCGCCGCCGCTGGAGCAGCACTCCAGAGCCACGTCGGGCATGGTCCGGCGCACCTCGTCGAACGTGGCGTAGAGCGTTTCGTAGTGCCGCCAGAGTTCGCTTTCCAGGTAGCCGCCCGTCGCGTGCTGCCCGCCCTCGTGGACGCGCACGTTGTAGTCGATCTTGAAGAAGTCCAGACGCTGTTCGCGGATGACCCGCAGCACCGACTCCCGCATAAACCGGGCCGCATCGGGGTTGGCAAGGTCGAGCACCTTGGCGATCTCCCGGCCGTTGTCCGTCCGCAGCGTCCAGTCCGGGTGCTCCTTCAACAGGCGGCTCTTGGCCCCCATGACCTCGGGCTCCATCCACAGGCCGAAGAGCAACCCCTTCTTGTGACACCGCTCGCGGCAGGCCGCCAGGCCGCCAGGCAGCCAGCTCCCGACCTGCCAGTCGCCGCGCAAGTCCGGCCAGGGGCCAAACTCGTTGCCATACCAGCCGGCGTCCACCATGAACGCGCCGACGCCTATCTCGGCGGCGATGTCGATCTCGCGCAACATCCACTCGCCCGGCTCCTCGACGACGCGCCCGGCGATGGTGTAGAACTCCTTCCCCCTCGGCCGGGGCGGGATCACCGACGCGCGCAGGTGCGCGTGCCACGCGGCCACGCACTCATCGAAGCCGTTGTGCAGGAT
>JAQTVL010000646.1 GCA_028706835.1 Phycisphaerae bacterium
TTGCCAATCCGTCTTTTTGTGGAGTGCGGTAGCGCAGCTACCGCTTTGGGCCATGCAGCGTCGCGCCTGCCTGCCAAAGCGGTAGCTGCGCTACCGCACTCCACAAACGGCGAAGAGGCAACGGGGACAGGCTCTGCCGTCGAGGAAGTTGGACTTGTGTAGATACCGTTGGACTGCCGTCCCTGGGCTCTTGTATTGCAGCGATTCCCCCCGCTCCTACAGCGCCTTGACCACCAGGTCCCCCACCTCGGTCGTCGAATATCCCATCCGCCCCGCCGCCTGGCTCTTCATCTGCGGGGTCACGCGAATGATGGCCTCCTCGACCCGCGTGCCGGCCTTGGCCCACGTCTTGTTGTCCTTCTGCGTGCCGGTCTCGCGGAGCAGCATGGCCACCGCCCCGATCGCAGCCATCGGGTTGATCACGTTCTGCCCCGTGTACTTCGGGGCCGACCCGCCCATCGGCTCATACATGCTCACGCCGGCCGGGTTGATGTTCCCCCCAGCCGCCACGCCCAGCCCGCCCTGGATCACCGCCGCCAGGTCGGTGATGATGTCGCCGAAGATATTGTCCGTCACGACCATGTCGTAGTAATCGGGGTTCTTCACGAACCACATGCAGCAGGCATCGACGTGGTTGTAGTCCTTCTCGATGCTCGGATACTCCCTGCCGACCTCCTGGAACGCCCGGAACCACGTGTCCCCGGCGAACGTGAGCACGTTGGTCTTATGCACCAGCGTGACGCGCTTGCCCTTCTTGCCGCCGGTCAGCTTGTGGCGGCGCTTGGCGAACTCGAAGGCGTAGCGGATCGCCCGCTCCGCCCCGAACCGCGTCGTGCAGTTGATCTGCGTGGAGACTTCCTGCGGTGTGCCCTTGTACTGGATCCCGCCCATGCCCGTGTACAGCCCCTCGGTGTTCTCGCGGATCACGACGAAGTCGATGTCCTTCGGCCCGCGACCCGCCAGCGGCGTCGGCACGCCGGGATACAGCCGCACCGGGCGAAGGTTGATGTACTGGTCCAGCTCGAACCGCGTCCGCAGCAGCAGCCCTTTCTCAAGGATGCCCGGCGCGATCTTCGGATGCCCTACCGCGCCGAGGTAGATCGCGTCGAACGTCCGCAACTGGGCGATCTCCTCGTCCGTGATGACCGGGATGGACGGCTTGCTGGGGTCGCCGCCGGCTTCGAGGTAGCGATCGCCGGACACGTTGAAGTCGGTCAGCTTGTAGGTGAAGCCATCTTTCTTGGCCACAGCCTTGAGGACCTTCAGGCCCTGGGCGACCACTTCCGGCCCGGTCCCGTCGCCGCCGATGACCGCGAGATTCAGAACGCTGCTTTTTCTGGCTGCCATGAGACGATTCTCCTCTCCCCTCCAGGGGCGTCGCAAAGTCCGGGCAGAATAGCAGACGCGCCCCCGGATGACAAGCCAAACGCAGGCCCGAATCGAGTATCATTGGGGCGAGCCATGCAGGATTTCGATGTCATCGTGATCGGCGGGGGCCACGCGGGCGCCGAGGCGGCGGCGGCTGTCTCGCGGTCCGGCGGGCGGTGCGCGCTGGTCACGCTGCGGGTCGGCTGCATCGGGCGGATGAGCTGCAACCCCGCGGTCGGCGGGCTGGCCAAGGGCCAGATCGCACGCGAGGTGGACGCCCTCGGCGGCCTGATGGGCCGATGCACCGACGCGACCGGCATCCAGTTTCGCATGTTGAACCTGTCCAAGGGCCCCGCCGTCCAGTCGCCCCGGGCCCAGTGCGACAAGTACGAATACGAAGAGTGGCTCCAGCGCGCGATGCTCTCGGACCGGAACATCACGGTGATCGAAGGCGAGGGGACGGAGATACTGAAGACGGACGGGGAGACGGTGGGACGGGGAGACGGGGAGAAAGAGACAGACGCGGAGACGCCTTCTTCTTCAATCCGCAATCCGAAATCCGAAATCCGAAATGCTCCCCGCGTGACCGGCGTCAAGCTCGCCGACGGCAGAACCCTTTCCGCCCGTTGCGTCGTTGTCACCACCGGCACGTTCCTCAACGGCCTGATGCACACCGGCGAAACCAGGACCGCCGGCGGGCGGTTGGGTGAGCCTGCCGCCACCGGCCTGACCGCCAGCCTCCAGTCGCTGGGTTTGCAGACCGGGCGCCTCAAGACCGGCACCTGCCCCCGGCTGGCGAAGGAAAGCCTCGACCTCGACTCGCTCGCCGTTCAGCCCGGCGACGCGGACCCCCAGCCGTTCTCGTTCCTGAACGATCGGCTGAGCGTTGAGCAGCTTTGCTGCTGGATCACCAGCACGAACGAGCGGGTGCACGATCTGATTCGAGCGAACCTGCACCGGGCGCCGCTATATTCCGGGCAGATTCAGGGCCGCGGGCCGCGCTATTGCCCGAGCATCGAGGACAAGATCGTCCGCTTCGCCGGCAAGACGGAGCACCACCTGTTCCTTGAGCCGGAAAGCCGGCGGACCAACGAAATCTACTGCAACGGCATTCCGACCTCGCTGCCGGCCGACGTGCAGGAGCAGATGGTCCACGCGATTCGCGGGCTGGAGCGGGCCGAGATTCTGCGGTTCGGCTACGCCGTCGAATACGACTACGTGCCCCCGACGCAGATCGACGCGACGCTCCAGGCCAAGTGCTGCGCGGGGCTGTTCCTGGCCGGGCAGATCAACGGCACCAGCGGCTACGAAGAGGCCGCGGGGCAGGGCGTGGTCGCAGGCATCAACGCCGCGCGCCTGGCTGCGGGGCGCGAGTCGATCACCATCGGCCGGGACCAGGCCTACATCGGCGTGATGATCGACGACCTGGTCACCCGCGGCACCGACGAGCCGTATCGCATGTTCACCAGCCGGGCCG
>JAQTVL010000647.1 GCA_028706835.1 Phycisphaerae bacterium
CGGGCTTGAGGCCGTCGCCGTGAATCCGCATGGCGATCGGCCAGCCGCACAGGCCTCCGATGGTGGTCGGCAGGCCGGCGATGGTGAGCAGGTCCTCAGCCAGTCGGCTGGCGTCGCGAACGACGGGGGCGAGGGAACTGGCGACCTTGAGGCAGGCGCAATTCGGCAAGGGGAAGGATGGGCCAAGCGGTTTGACCTTCTGGGGGGAGGGGGTGAGTTCGATCATGATTGCGGGACTCCTGGGGGTGGTTGACAATGACGAATGACCAATGTCTCTTTGTGGAGTGCGGTAGCGCAGCTACCGCTTTGGGGAGCAGCCGAACTCCGGCGTCCGCCCAAAGCGGTAGCTGCGCTACCGCACTCCACAAACGGCGAAGAGGCACAAACACAAAGCGGCGTCAGAGCCGCCGCACTCCACAAACGGGGAATTACGACGTCATTCCACCGCCAATGCCTCGATGATCCGGCAGGCGGTGAGGAACTCGTCGACGTTCATGTACTCGGATACGTTGTGGGCGCCGTGCTGGCCTGTGCCCATGGTGACCATGGGCAGGCCCTTGGCGTTGATCCAGTTGGCGTCCATGCCGCCGTCGTTGACCTCGGTCTCGGGCGTGACGCCGGCTTTGTTCATGGCGGCCATCGCGGTCTGTACGACGGGGGCGGAGTCGGGGATGGCGAAGGAGTCGTAGCACGGGCCTAACTTCCAGTCCATGCGGGCGGACTGGCCTGCGGCGTTTTGGGTGCCGGCGGCGTGGCGTTGGAAGGCGGCGACGTAGAGGTCTACGAGCTTGTTGCGGAAGGCGGTGTTGTGGCTTCGGACCTCGCCGCGGATGGACAGGCGGTCCATGACGGTGTTGGTCATCTCGCCGCCGTGGAGGATGCCGATGTTGCCGGAGCCGGCGCCGTCGGGGGTTTTTATCGGACCGTGCAGGCCCGCGGCGGCGAGGTCGGCGATGGCTTTGGCGGCGGCGACGGCGGTGGACACGCCGTCCTGCGGGTTGATGCCGGTGTGGGCGGCTTTGCCGTAAAGCTCGATGAATATGCGACTTGTGCCGGTGACGGCGGTGATGACGCGGTTGGGGCGGGAGCCGTCGTAGTTGAAGGCCATGGTCGGGGCGTCGGGGGCGAGGGACTTGACGTCCAGGCCCCGGGCGCCGATGAGGCCAAGCTCTTCCTGAACGGTGAAGACGAGCCAAATGGGGGGATGCGGGGCGCGGTCGGCGGCAAGGGTGCGAACAAGGTGGAACAGGATGGCGACCGCGCCGCGGTTGTCGGCGCCGAGGGCGGAGGCGGGGTTGTCGTTGACGATCTTCGCGGGCTGGCCGTCGGCGGCGGCGACGTAGCGCGGCTTGGCGCCGCGGCAGAGCGGGACGGTGTCAATGTGGGCCATGAACAGGCGGCTTGGGCCGGCATGGTCGCCGCGTCGCGGCAGGTGGACGATGAGGTTTCCGGTCTGGCCGCCGTATTCGCTTTGCTCGAAGGCGCGGTCGCGGCGGATGGCGTTGGCCGGCACGCCCTGGGAGTGAAGGAATCGCTCGATGAAGGCGGAAACCTCGGCTTCCTCGGTGGAAAGGCCTGGAATCTTCAGCAGGTCGAGCAGGTCCTGGATGGCGGTCTGCATTGGGGTCTCCTTGGTTCACTTGCCCGGGCGGCTTCGGACGGCTTGGGCGAAACGTTCGAGGTGCTCGTCGGTGTAGATGGCGCGTGCGGCGGCTCGCAGCAAATTCTCCCGAGGCTCGCTGGCATACTTGAAGTAGGGGATACGCAGGCCAAACGTGAGGAAATGCTTGTCTAACGCGGCGGCTTCGAATTCATCCTTGAGCAACATTGCGACAATCGGGTGCCGGTCGCAGACAAGGCCTATTCCGGCTGCCGCAAGAATCAGGCGCATTTTGGCTGCGTTGGCGTTGGCCTTGGCCCGCAGTTCCGGCCGCGTGCGAACCAGTTCCAACGCTTTGACGGCGGCTGCGGCAATCGGCGGAGGCGGGATCGCGCTTCCGGACGCTTCCGGGCTGCGGCGAAAGGTTTCAACCAGTTCCAACCGGCCAGCCAGGAATCCCCCATTGGTGCCCATAGCCTTGCTCATGCTTCCCAGCACCGTCACCTCGTTTGGGTCCACGCCGGCCAGTTCGACGATGCCTCGCCCCGTTTCGCCGATCGCCCCCACGCCATGGGCGTCATCGACGAACACCTCGGCCTTCACTGTCCTCGCCGCCGCCACGAACTCCGCCAGCGGCGCGATCTCCCCGCTGATGCCATACACCCCGTCGGTCGCGACGATCGCCGGCCGCCCCGAATACTCCGCCAGCAGCCGCCGCAGGTCCGTCGCGTCGAGATGCTTGAACCGGCGGATCTCGAACCCCGCCGCCCGCATCCCCAGATACTGGTTCGAGTGAACCATCTCGTCGCAGAACACCGTGCGAAACCCCCGGGCCGCCATCCGCCCGTAATAGATCGCCCCCCCCAGATACGACGCCCCGCAAATCCCCGCCGCCTCCGTCTTCATGAACGACGCCAGGTCGCTCTCCAGCCGGGCGTGGATGTCCGTCCACCCGAGCGCCCACCGCGAGCTGGTGCTGCTGATCCCATACCGCTCCGCCCCGCGGCAGAGCGCCTCCACCACCTCCGGGTGTCGCGCCAGCCCCAGGTAATCGTTGCCGGCGAAGTTCACCATTTCCCGTTCCGCCATAGCCGTCGCCTTTCCAAATACGGTCCCGTGCAACCGGACTACTCTATTGACTCCCCGAAATTCTGCAAGCGATTGCCTTCGCGCACAGCGATGACGAATGGGTCGAGTGGCAAAGCAAGCAGATGGAAAGACGGCGTGCGGGGGTCGGTAGCGGG
>JAQTVL010000648.1 GCA_028706835.1 Phycisphaerae bacterium
AGCCCCCAGCCCCCAGCCCCCAGCCCCCAGCCCCCGACCCCTCTTCCCCGACTTTTCCGCCTTTTCCGTCTGCGCCGATTTTCACTTTTAAGTAAAACGACGGGTCTGGATGGCCGATGCCTGCGTTGGACGCATCGTCGCCCTGGGTCGGGCGGCGGGGCAGCCACTGTCCTCGTTTGGGGAGCAGGCACCATGGTCCAGGGAAACCTTCAGAGTCCGCCGCGTGTTCTGACCACCGGGCAGATCGCCCGCATCTGCAACGTCGCGCCGCGGACGGTCAGCAAGTGGTTCGACCTCGGCCAACTGCGCGGCTATCGCATTCCGGGCAGCCGGGATCGCCGCGTCCCGCTCGACCAGCTTATCCGGTTCATGAAGGCGCACGACATGCCGCTCAACGGCCTGGACGCCGGGCCGCGCCGCGTGCTGCTGGTTCACCCGGACCTGGAGATCGGCCAAACCATCGTGCAGCGGCTGAACCAGATGGGCTACCAGGCGCAGTCGGCGCAAACGATGTTCGAGGCTGGCGTGCTCGCGGAGCGGTCTCGGCCGCACGCGATCGTCCTGGACGACGGGGCGGCCGGCGACGTGAGCGACATTACTGTGATCCTCCGCCGGGAGTCGCACCTGAGCGATGCGAAGCTGCTCCGGCTGGAGGAGCCCAACGGCGATTCGGCCCTGCCGCCGCGGGGGTTTGACGCAAAAGTGACCAAGCCCTTCAACATCACGCAACTGGCAGGATCGCTAAACGAGCTGTTCCAGTAATCCAATTTGCTTCCCGCGAAAGTTGAGCTACGCTTAGTGTGGAAGCGAGGCTGGCGCCGCGTGCGTCATACGAAAGCGATCCATACGGTTATCATTCATCCGTAGTGTTCATCCTCCATCCATCCATCCGCCCGCCTTGCCGGACGACCCTGTTAAACCAGTTAAAAGAATCGTTCTTTGCTGGCTTGACTGGCGTACAGGGCTTCGCTATTATGAACGGCGTCTGTAAGCGCGCGATGGGTCCGGCCGAATATTATTGCTTTGACATGATGCAAGTTGCACTCCATTCCTTCCGGCTGAGCCTGTCTGACGCTTAGCAGACCTGAACGCACGGCGTGTCTGTGCGGGCGTGTGCATGGAGGCACGCGCGGGTTTGCACAAGGTCCGGCGGCATGAGGCTGCGGGCCGGTGTTCGCTTCTATATTCGTGAATCGCGGGCCCTTTCGCGCCCGCCAAACAAAGCGGTCTGGCCGGCGGGCTCGGGATGGGCTTCCGGCTGCTTTGTCGTGCCCATCTTATGAAGGAGAGTGTCGTGAAACGCAACGCATTTACCCTGATTGAACTGATGGTTGTCGTGTTGATTATAGGTCTCTTGATAGCGATTCTGCTTCCGTCGCTGGGAGCGGCCATGGAGTCCGGGCGACGCGCGCAGTGCCTGGCGAACCTGAGCGGTTTCGGAAAGGCGCTGACGATCTACAAATCCAACAATAACGGCGTATTTCCCATGATTGCCAACGCCACCAAAGCCGACGGGACGGCGGGGACCGCGCAGGCCTGTGACACGCAGGCCAGCCTCTGGCTGCTGGTCGCATCCGGGGGATCCTCTCCCGACGCGTTCGTTTGCCCGACGGACAAGTTGGCCGGCGGCGTGGTCACGTTCTCCGGCACGAAGAGTTCGACCGTGCCGTTCCCGCTGGTCGACCCGACCGGGGTGGTCAATGCGACCGCGAGCGCGAATACGAAGCGCTGCTACAGTTACAGTTATCAGATTCCCAACGGGTTTAACACCAAAGGCAGCCCGTCGGCCGACAATGCGAATGCGACCAAGTTCGCGATCATGGCAGACCGTGCGCCGTTCACCGAGGCGGCTGGTTTGACGGCGGGGTTGGCTCTGGCGGAGATAACCGCCGCCGATTGGAAGACGGCGGGGGCCGCGGTTGCGAAACTGCAAGGCGTGACGAGCGACAAGAAGCAACTGCTTAACAGTCCCAATCACAGGGGCGAAGGGCAGAACGTCCTGTTCCAGGATGGTCACGCCGGCTGGAGGGGAAACCCGTGGTGCGGCATAAATGATGACAACATTTATACCGTTGCCAACGGAGCCTACTCCTCGACCGACAATACCCCCCTGCTCAAAGGCGTGGAGCCGGATCCGGACGGGGCGGCCATCCCGTACAGCGACGATGACAGCGTTCTGTGCAATATCAACCAGGGCAAGCTGTGTACGTCCGCCGATCTCGACGGACACTGACCCTCGGCGATTCAGCGAAACGAAGCGAACGCCCGGCCGCACCCGCGGCCGGGCGTTTTTCCGTACGATTTCTTGCGTGGAGAGCGGTCGCCTCCAGCGACCGCTCTTGGGCCCAGCGCGAGGGTGTGGCGGGATGGCCGCGGTTGCGCGAAACGGCAAAGCCGACAGCCGAGGTCTTCGGCGTTTGTCGAGTGCGGGATGGCAACTCCCGCTTTGACTGGTCCGCTGGAGTTCGGCGAGAACCAAAGCGGTAGCTGCGTTACCGCACTCCACAAGAACGCCCGCCCCGGATTACCGGGACGGGCGTGGGCGGTGTGAATTCCGGGTGTCGGTCGTTAGTTGTTGCTGCCGCCCCTGTTCGTTACGTTTGACTGTGTGACCGGTGATGCTGATCCGGTGGCGTTCGCCCCGTCCGCGGCAAGCGACGTCGAACCGCTCCGCGGGTGGGCGGCGTCGTAGACCTGCTTGATCCGCGAGGTCGTCAGGTGCGTGTAGATCTGGGTCGTCGACAGGCTCCGATGGCCGAGCAACTCCTGCACGCTCCGCAGGTCGGCGCCGTTGTTCAGCAGGTGGGTGGCGAAGCTGTGCCGCAGCGTGTGCGGGCTGA
>JAQTVL010000649.1 GCA_028706835.1 Phycisphaerae bacterium
GGCGCACCTCGCCGCCGGCGCCAAAGCCTACGGCGATGGGGGCGGCTCCGGCCAGCGCCGCCACGGTGGTCATCATGATCGGGCGGAACCGCACGACGCAGGCGTCGTAGATCGCATCCCGGGCGTTCTTGCCCTGGCGGCGGCCCTCCACCGCGAAGTCCACCATCATGATCCCGTTCTTCTTGACCAGCCCGACCAGCAGGATCAGCCCGACGAACGAGTAGATCGACAGCTCGACGTTGAACGCCAGCAGCGTGAGCAACGCGCCGAAACTGGCCAGCGGGATGGCCGACAGGATCGTGATCGGGTGCAGGAAGCTCTCATACAGGATGCCCAGCACGATGTAGATCACCACGATGGCCATGATGAACAGCATGAGCAGGTTGCCCATGGACTTCTGGAATTCCTGCGATTGGCCGACGGGAAAACCGCTGACCGTCTCGGGCAGCACGTCGCGGGAAATCTCCGCGATGCGGTCGGCGGCGGCGCCCTCGGCCAGGCCTTCGAGGTTGTAGGAGAGCGTCACCGCGGGAAGCTGGCCGTAGTGGTTGATCGACAGCGGCCCGAGGCGGTCGAACTTCTGCGTCAGGACGTCCAGCGAAATCAGCTTGCCCATCGACGAGCGGACGTAAAGCTGCGAGAGCGCGGACTTGTCATGCTGGAATTGCGACTGGAGTTCCATGATGACGGAGTACTGATCCGTGGCTTCGTAGATGGTCGAAATCTGCGAACTGCCGTAGGCCAGGTAGAGCGCGCTTTCGATCTGTGCGGCCGACACGCCGAGCTTGGTCGCCTGGTCACGGTTGATCGGGATGTAGATCTGCGGGCTCTTGAGCTGGAGGTCGCTGTTGACGTCGATGAAGCCGGGCTCGGCCTTGAGCCGGCGGACCATTTCGCCGGTGGCGCGGTAGAGGTCGTCGGTGTGAGCGCCCTGGAGGGTGTACTGGAACTTGGCCTTGGTCAGTTTGCCGCTCATCATCAGCGTGGGCGGGTTCTGCATGTAGACGTTGATGCCGGGAATCTGGCTCAAGGGGGGGCGCAGGTCGTCGATGATCTGGTCGGGGGTCTTGCCGCCGACGCGGTCCTTCTTGGGGACGAGGCGAACGAACGAGATGCCCGCGTTGGAGCCGCCGAAGCCCATGCCCCCGGTGGGCGCCAGCGACATGAACGCCTCGACGTTCGGATTCTGCCGGACGATCGTGTTGAACGCCCGCTGGTGGGCGATCATGTCCTTGTACGAAACGCCCTGGTCGCACTCCGTCTGGCAGAAGATAATGCCGCGATCCTCGCTCGGGCTGAACGCCTTGGGCACCAGTTGGAACAGCTTCACGGTGCCGGCCAGCGTGGCCGCCGCCACCAGCAGCGTAGCGATCCGGTGCCGCAGCGTGAACCGGAGCGTCAGTTCGTAGAACCACAGCATCGCGTTGAAGCCCGCCTCTGTGATGCGATAGATCACCCCGTGGTGGACCGCGTGCCCAGCCCGCAGGAACCGGCTGCACAGCATCGGCGTCAGCGTCAGCGAAACGAAACCCGACACGATGACCGCGCAGCCGATCGTCACCGAGAAACTGCGGAACAGCCGGCCGATCACGCCGCCCATGAACAGCACGGGGATGAAGACGGCCGCAAGCGACAGGGTCATCGACAGGATGGTGAAGCTGACTTCCTTGGCGCCGTCGAGGGCGGCCTGCATGCGCGTCTTGCCCATGTCGTAGTGGCGGACGATGTTCTCGAGCATGACGATCGCGTCGTCGACGACGAATCCGACCGAGAGCGTGAGGGCCATCAGCGACAGGTTGTCCAGCGAGTAGCCGAACACGTACATCAGGGCGAACGTGCCGATGACCGACATGGGCAGCGCCAAGCTGGGGATGACCGTGGCGGACACATTGCGGATGAACAGGAAGATGACCATGACGACCAGCGCGAGCGTGAGCTTGAGCGTGAAGTTCACGTCATCCACCGACTCGCGAATGGACTCGGACCGGTCGTAGAGCATGTTCACTTCGACCGCCGCCGGGAGTTGCTGCTTGATCTGCTCCAGCCGCTCCTTTACCGCCGACGCGACCGCCACGGTGTTAGTGCCCGGCTGGCGCTGCACGCCCAGCACGATGGACTGCTGCTCGTGGTCGCGATCGCAGTACCAGGCCGCCACCTTGTCCTGCTCGACGCTGTCGACGGCCGTGCCGATATCGCGCAGGTAGACCGGCGCCCCGCTGCGATACGCAACCACCAGCGACATGTAATCCGGCGCCTTGCGAATCTGCCCTTCCGGCTGGACCGTCCGCGCCTGGTGCTCGCCGTAGAGCACGCCGGTCGGCTGGTTCACATTCGCCGACGCGATCGCCCGCTGCACCTCGTCGATGCCGAGCCCCCGGCTGGCCATCGCCTTCGGGTCAAGCTGGATTCGCACGGCGTATTTCTTGCCGCCGAGCACCTGCACCTGAGCCACGCCGCTGACCGTGCCGATCTGCTGGGCCATGATGGTGTAGCCCGCGTCGTGCAGTTTCGACATCGGCAGCGAGTCGCTGGTCAGGGCGATGTAGAGGATCGGCTGATCGGCTGGGTTCACCTTCTGGTAGCTCGGCGGGGTGGTCATCTCGCGGGGCAGGAGCGGCTGGACCTTGGCGATGGCCGCCTGCACGTCCTGGGCGGCCGCGTCGATATTCCGCCCGAGACTGAACTGGAGGGAAATCTGGGTGATGCCCTGGGTGTTGGTCGACGTCATGGCGTCGATGCCTGCGATGGTCGAGAACTGCCGCTCCATGGGCGTGGCCACCGACGTCGCCATGGTTTCGGGGCTGGCGCCCGGCAGGAACGCCATCACCGCGATGTAC
>JAQTVL010000650.1 GCA_028706835.1 Phycisphaerae bacterium
GGACCCGCCCGAAGCCGTTACCCGTCGGGTCGGGCACGCCGCGATCCGACATCGCCAAAGTGGTCATCACGTCGGAGCCGACGGCCAGCGACAACGACAAGGACGGCGTGCCGGACGGGCTGAAGGTGGAGTGCTACCTGTTCCCGCCGAGCGACAAGAGCGTGCCGTCCAGCGGCAAGGGGGCGTTCCGGTTCGAGGTGTTCAACGCGGAGCAGCCGGCGGAGGAGCGGGTGCCGTTCCAGCAGGTGAACGTCAACTTCGAGCAGGGCCGCCGCTACGCGCACGTGAACCGCTACGGGCTGATCGTGTATTCGTTCCGCGTGCCGCTGCCGCAGATTCCGGCGGGCGTGCGGCAGGCCTACGTCCGCGCCCGGTTCTTCCCCGAGGACAACCAGCCGGAGGCTGAGCCCGGCGGCACGTCGGCGACGGTGACGAGCACGGCCCAGCCGCCGCGGGCCACGCTGCCGCCGCCGGCCTCGATGCCCTCGTCCTCCGGCGGCCCGGAGACGCGGATCATCACGATCAAGCCGCGTACGACGCAGAAGTGACTCGGGAAGGCTGGACACAGTTAGCACTCTTTGTGGCAGGGGCGGCAAGTGGTGGATGACGAATCCGTCTTTTCGTGGAGTGTGGTAGCGCGGCTACCGCTTTGGGCTGTGCAAGGTCGCGTCGGCCCCCCAAGAAAGAGCGGTAACTACGCTACCGCACTCCACAAACGGCGAAGAATACCCTTGCCACTGTGCGGGATTGTCTAGTGTAGCGCGTCAGAATTACTGTACCTTATGAACGCGGCAAAATCGGCCACGTGAGCAAGTGTTGGGGCGCAAATCGCCACCGAGCGGTCGGCAGACAGTGTGTTTTCGAATCGGAACATAATGTTCAAACTATCTGACGCACTACACTAGTTTGGCATTCCGCTGTCTTGTGGTTGGCTAACATTCCACGTGGAACATCGCATCGCTTGCGAAGGAATCGGGGCGAGAGGATTCGAACCTCCGACTTCCTGGTCCCAAACCAGGCGCTCTAACCAGGCTGAGCTACGCCCCGTGGACTGGTGGATTATACGGGGGATCGGCCAAAAGAAAAGCTGTGTATTAACTTCCCCGCGGCCATCGCCCAGGCCATCGAGTTCACCAATGGCGAGACCATCGAGTGGATCCTCCAGGACCGCGACACGCTGCTGCTTCGACGCCTCGGACCGATGGCGGCGTCGGCCAGGCCCAGGTCCGCGCCCCGCTGTCGGCGGATCGCAAGCCGGCCTTCGCGGTGGCCAGTTACGCCATGTTGCTGCTGGCTGGAGCCCAGGCCTTCGGAACCGATCCGACGGCCGGCGCGGTCCCGGCTCCCAAGTGTCGCCGTCGGCAGGTCAAACCTCGCTTGACCGCCCGGGACCTGATTCAACACCCGCGGGAGGAACTCTGGGGGGATGCGTTGAAAAACATTGAGGCCCATTCCAGGCACGTCGCCTCCGCCCTCGCCCCAGACACGAACTGCCCGGAATTCGCCTCTTCGCTCCCGGCCGCCGTCCGCTACGCCGCCGCAGGCGCCTGAACCCGGCCCGGCCGCCGCTAACGCCGAACTCGCTCTGGCAGAATAACTGCCAAACTCCAGAGCGGGATCTGCGCTCCCGCACTCCACAAAAGGATGTTCTTCGTTCGTCCGTCAGCCGCGTCAGAACTTGCCTTTGCCTACTTTCGCGGGCGGGACGGGGGCCGGGGCTTCTCGCACCAGTTTGTCCCACTCGGCGGCGGCGATCGCCACCAGCAGCTCGCCGGTCTTCTGCTTCAACTCGCCGCGGTAGCCGTCCATCGGCACGGCCGCCGCCCCCGCCGGCGGGGCGGCGTTGGCGGCGCCCGCGGCCTTCTTGCAGTCGGCTGACGCCCGCAGGGGCACGCCGGTCGGGACGTTGACGTTCAGGTTGATCGGCCCGAAGTCCTTCCACAGGCTGGCGGGATGCACCACGTAGGCCAACTGGTAGCTGGCTGGGGCGCCCGTGTCGCTGAACATGTACTGCCCGTAGCTGACGGTGAGCACGCGAGTGGACTTGGCGGGGAACCTGACGGCGTAGTGGACGAGGTTCATGGGGGCGAAGGTGAACACGACGGGCAGGTTCTTCAGGATCGTCTTGCAGGCCGCCTTCTCCGCATCGCTGATCTTGGCGTTCTCATCGAAGTAGTCGACCCGGGTGTAGACCGTCGGATCGTTGCCGACGCTATCGCCCCACCGGAAGCCGCCCGGCGAAAGCTTGTCGCGGTCGACGGTGATCTCGCGAGGCCGGACCTTGCCGCTGGTCAGGTCGATCGACTGCTCCTTCACGTCGCCGCCCCAGGCAGCGAAGATGGACTCGTAGGCAGCGCCGGCCTTGGGGTCGAACTTGCCAGCCAACTGCGCGAAGAGTTGCGTGGCCTTCTGCTCGCCGATGGCGCCGAGCGGGCCGAGGTTGGCGCGGGCCGCTTCGGTTCCGGCGCCCCAGTCGTTGAACGGACTGGCATCGGCGGCCCGGACAACCTGCTTTCCGAGGTCCAGCCCGGCGTATTCCGCGAGCAAAGCCGCGTCGCGAGCGTCCCACTTGAGGTTGGCGACGGCATACCTGGCGATGGCGGCCTTGGCGTCATTCAGATTGCCGGCCTCCGCCGCCGGGGCGGGCTTGGCGGGTTGGGCGGCCTGCTTTGCGTTGGCTGGGGGGATCGGCCTGACCGCCTCGATCAACTTCTTCAGGTCCGGATCGGAGCCAATCGCCCTGTCGATCGTGGCCCGCGCCCGCTGGCGGATGATGCCGTAGATGATCGAGTTGGTGATCAGCGTGGTCTGGACGTAGTTGTCATTCTTCTCCCCAC
>JAQTVL010000088.1 GCA_028706835.1 Phycisphaerae bacterium
CACGCCTATGCCTTTCTTCCGGGCGGTCGGCAGTTGTTCCTCCAGCGCGGGCCTGGAAAACTTGGCCGGGTTCACGAAGCACATCAACGTGTCCCAGTCGTACATCTCCAACGCCTTCTTGATGTTCACCTCATCCGGATGGCCGGTCAGCCCGATGAACCGGACCACCTTCTGGTCCTGCAACTTACGCATGGCTGACAGCACGCCGGCCTTCGTGCCCAGTTCCTTCAGATCGTCCTCGTCGGTCAGGTGATGCACCTGTATCAGGTCCAGCCGATCGGTCCGCAGCCGCTTCAGGCTCGTCTCGATCTGCTGCATGGCGGTGTCGTAATGGCGGGCGCCGGTCTTGGTGGCCAGGAAGATATCCTTACGCCGCGGGCCGCCGGTCACCAGGCCAAGGTTCGTCTCGCACCGGCCGTCTTTGCCGTACATGTGGGCGGTGTCGAAGTAGTTGATGCCGCTGTCGAGGACCGAGTTGAGGAACTTGACGACGGCCTCGTCGTTGGTGCTGTCGGAGACAAGGCCGTCGCCGCCGAGGCCGAGGATGCTCACCTTCACGCCCGTTCGCCCGAGCACGCGGAGCGGAATCTTGTCGGGGTTGTCCGGCTGCGACGCCGGCGGCGATTGGTCAGCCAGCGCCCCGCCGACTGTCAGCGCCAAGCCCGCCCCCGCAGCCACCGATGCGGACACTCGAAGAAACTCCCGGCGTGTCAATGCGTCGTTCAAGCTGACTCCTTTCAGCAAGGCGCCCATCGGCGGTGCTGTGAGTGTACCCTACGCCTGGCAATCCACAAAGTCCATTGGCGCTTGGGCGGACGGCAACTACATGATCAGGTTGAAAAGGTAGCCGACGAGCAGAATCCCCACTGCTACCACGCCGAAGAAGGTCGCGATCAGCCGAACGGTCAACACTTTACGAAGGATGATCGCCTCCGGCAGCGACAGGCCTATCACCGACATCATGAACGCGAGCACCGTTCCGAGGGCCGCGCCCTTGCCGAGCAACGCCTCGACGATGGGGATGATGCCGGCGGCGTTGGAATACATCGGCACGCCGATAAGCACCGCCAGCGGCACGGCCCACCACGCCCCCTTGCCCATGATCGACGCCAGGGCGTCCTGCGGCACGTAGCCGTGAATGCCCGCCCCCACCGCGATACCCAGCACGACGTATAGCCACACCTTCGCGACGATATCGCGCACGGCCGCCCAGCCGAAACCGATGCGGGCCGGCCAGTCGAGTTGCTCCTCGCCGGGGGCGGCGCCGATCTTCGTCTGGTAGACCCACGGCTGGACCCATCTCTCCAACCTCAGCCGGCCGATCACCCAGCCGGCGACGATGGAGATGACCAGCCCCGTGCCCAGGTAGATCCCGGCCACCTTCCAGCCGAACAGCCCAAGCAGCAGCACCAGGGCAATCTCGTTAATCATCGGCGCGGCGATCAGGAACGAGAACGTCACGCCGAGCGGCACGCCGGTGGTCACGAACCCGATGAACAGGGGCACCGCCGAGCACGAGCAGAACGGCGTGACCACGCCGAGCATCGAAGCCAGCACGTTGCCGGTGGTCTCCCGCCGGCCGGCCAGCATCCGCCGCGTCCGCTCCGGCGTGAAGAACGATCGCACGATGCCGACGCCGAACACCACCGCGGTCAGAAGCAGCAGCACCTTGGGCGTCTCGAACAGGAAGAACTGGACGGCCTGGCTCAGATGCCGGCCGCTCGGCAGGCGCAGCAGCGAGTAGGTGAGCCAATCGGCGGCCGGCGCGAGGCCCAGGTAGATCGCGCACCAGAGGACTCCGGCGACGGCGACGATGCCGACCTGCCGGGCCAGCGAAGGCCTGGCTGGGGCCTGGATCGGCTGGTCAGTCGCGCAGCAGCAGCATTTCTCGGACTCGGTGGCCATGGAACCATTGTAGCGAAAACGCGGGCGGGCGGTCAGGTCGCATGAATCCGCCGCCAGCGGCGGACCTGGTACCAGTTGAACACCACCGGGATCAGCAGGTCGATCACCTCATCCGCGACCAGCAGGCCGCCGAGCACCGGGGCCGCCATCGGCTTGATGACCTCCGCCCCGACGCCCGTGGCCCACAGCATGGGCATCAGGCCGACGATGGCGACGCCCTCGGTCATCAGCTTCGGGCGGAGGCGGTGGACGGCGCCGGTGATGATCGCGCCGGTCAACTCGGCCTCGGTCTTGATGGCCGCCAGCCCGCCGTGGCTGTTGATCGAGTCGTGCAGGTAGACCAGCATCACCACGCCGGTCTGCGTGGCCATGCCGAAGCAGGCGATGTAGCCGACCCACACGGCGACGGAGAAGTTGAACCCGAACAGGCTCTGGAAGATCACGCCGCCGACGAGCGCCCCGGGCACCGCCAGGATAATCAGCAGCGCGTCGCGCCAGCTCTGGAACGTCATGTAGAGGATCACGAAGATCAGCAGGATCACCAGCGGGAAGATGTACGTCAGCGTCTTGCGGGCCCGAACCTGGTGCTCGAACTGGCCCGACCACTCGATGTAGAAGCCGGGCGGCATCTTCACCTTGTCGGCCACCACCCGCTGGGCCTCCTCGACGAACCCGACGATGTCGCGGTCGCGGACGTTGAGCTGCACGTAGGAGCGCAACATGCCGTTCTCGCTCTTGATGACGCTCGGCCCCTCGACGACCTGAACCTTGGCGACCTCGGTGATCGGAATCTGCGCCATCTCGTTGCCGGCGCCCGCCGTTGCGTCGACCAGTATCTTCCGCAGCGACTCCTTCGTCTGCCAGAAGTCGCGGGCGTAGCGGACGCGGATCGGGAATCGCTGCCGGCCCTCGACCGTGTTCATGATCGTCGCGCCGCCGATCGCCTTCTCGATCGCGTCCTGGATGTTCGACATGTTCACGCCGTAGCGGGCCGCCTTCTCGCGGTCGATGTCGATCTCCAGATAGCTTCGCCCGGTGATCTGGTCGGGGAACACATCGACCGCTCCGTGCACATCGCGCAGGGCCGCCGCGATCTCGTTGGAGATCGTCTGGATGCCTTTCTCGCGGACAACCT
Source organism: Phycisphaerae bacterium (assembly GCA_028706835.1). Classification (GTDB taxonomy): domain Bacteria; phylum Planctomycetota; class Phycisphaerae; order JAJVII01; family JAJVII01; genus STB-87. Next base: position 3,041 of record JAQTVL010000088.1, read on the forward strand.
TCTTGCCGTCGATCACCTCGGTCACGTCGTCCTGCCGCGGGCCGAACACTTTTACGCCGATCATCGTCCGCACGCCGGTCGCCAGCATGTCCACGCGATTGATGATCGGCTGGGTCCAGATGTTGCCCCACCCGGGCATCTGCAATTCGCTGTCAAGTTCCTTAATCAGGTCCGTCTTGTCCAGCCGCCACAGGAACGTGTGCTTCATGAACTCCTTCGCCTCAGGCCCGCCGATGGCCCGCAACTCCTCCTCGGCGGGCAGGCGAGCCAGCAGGCCCATCGCCTGGCCATTGGTGCGGAGCGATTCCAGCAGGGCGTCGACGATCTTCGCCCCGGCCCGGTCCTCCAGTTCATAGTCGAGCGCCTTGCGGTCAGCGTGCTCCCGCGTGCGGCGAAGCGCCCACTCGCGCTGCGAGCGGTCGTACTCCGTGGTCGCCGCCATCGCCGCCTCGGAGATAAGCGTGTCCGCCTGCGTCGTCGCCGCCGGCGTCAGCAGGCCCCGCGATCGCAGCGCGTCGACCAGCCGGCCGGCCTCACGGGTCACGTCGTCATATTTCAGCTTCCGTTTCGGCCAATCCTCGCGCGGGTGCAGCGTGATTACCGTCTCGACCATGTCCAGCCCGGAGGGGTCGGTCGCGGTATCGGCCCGCCCGACCTTGCCGACCACCAGGTCCACCTCGGGGAACGTGCGGATTACCGCGTCGCGAACCTTGATGTCGTCGGCCGCCTGGGCGATGCCGATCCGCGGCACTGTTACCGGCATGTCCAGGATGCTGCCCTCGTCCAGCGGGGGCATGAACTCCCGGCCGAGCTTGGGCGCCTGCCAGGCGTAGATCGCGGTGACCGCCAGCAGCACAAACGCCAGCGACTGGCTCCAGTACCGGCGGAAGAACATCGTCCCGCAGAAGAGCAGGGCCCCCAGCACCGCCAATCCGAACCAGCCCGTTCCCGGCCCGAGCACGCCGGCCAACCCTAGGCCGATGATGAACAGGAACGCCACGAACCAGATGCCCGCTGCGGGCACGTGCATCAGCCAGGTCAGCACCGGCTTGTAGATGTTGATGAAGCTGCGGACGATCCAGTTGTCCTCTTCCTTCCGCAGCCGGCCCTTGATGAAGATCGGGATGATGGCCGGCACGAACGTGACGGCCAGCACGGCCACGCCCACCATGGCGAACGTCTTGGTGAAGGCCAGCGGGTGGAACATCTTGCCTTCCTGCCCGCCGAGCGCGAACACGGGCAGGAAGCTGATCAGCATGATAATCACGGCGAAGAAGATCGGCTTGCCGACCAGGCGGCAGGACCGGATGACGATCTCGGTGGTGTCGCCGGTGATCTTGCCTTCGCCGAATTCCTTTGTCAGTTCGTGCGTGGCGTTCTCGACCATGACCACCGATGCGTCGACGAGTATTCCGATGGAAATCGCGATCCCCGACAGTGACATGATGTTGCTGGGGATCTTCAGGAAGTACATCAGGATGAACGACACCAGCACCGCCAACGGCAGCGTGATGCACACCACGAACGCGCTGCGGAAGTGCGTCAGGATCAGCAGGATCGCGATGCACGCGATAATCAGCTCTTCCTTCAGCGTGCCGGTGAGCGTGCCGATGGCCCCCTCGATCAGCCGGGTGCGGTCATAGAACGGCACGATCCGCACGCCCTCGGGCAGGCCGGGCCCAAGCTGCTCGATTCGCGCCTTGATCGCCTTGGTCACCTCCAGCGGGTTCTCGCCGTAGCGCATCATGACCACGCCGCCGACAGCCTCCAGGCCGTTCTTCTCCAACATGCTGCGGCGGAACTCCGGCCCGAGTTGCACCTTGGCCAGGTTGCGGACGTAGATCGGCACGCCCTCGCGCTGCGTCACCACCACGTTCTCGATGTCGCGGGCGCCCTGAAGCCAGCCCATGCCGCGAATGAGGTATTCCGCGCCGGCCTCGAGGTACACCTTGCCGCCGACCGCGACATTGCTGCGAGCGACGGCGTCGTAGACAGCGCTGAGCGACAGCTTGAACGCCCGCAGTTTCACCGGGTCGATGTCGATCTGGTACTCGCGGACGAAGCCGCCGACGCTGGCCACCTGCGCCACGCCCGGCACATAGAGCTGGTAGCGGACGTACCAGTCCTGGATGGCCCGCAATTCGTCGGGGCTCTTGCCTTCGCCTTCGACCGTGTACCAGAATATCTGGCCCAGGGCGGTCGCGTCGGGGGCCATGTAGGGCCGGACGGGCAGCTTGTCGCCGATCTCGTTGAGCTTTTCCTGGACGCGAGTGCGGGCAAAATAGAAGTCGGTCGAATCGTCGAAGATGATGCTGATCATCGAGAAGTTGAACTCGCTCGACGATCGCACGCTCTTCACGCCGGCCAGCCCCTGCAAGCTGACCGATAGCGGGTAGGTCACCTGGTCGTCGATTTCCTTGGGCGATCGCCCCATCCAGTCGGTGAAGACGATGACCTGGTTTTCGGAGAGGTCGGGAATAGCGTCGATGGGCGTCTTCATGACGGCATAAACGCCCAGCACCGCGACCGCCGCCGTGAGCAGGATCACGATGAAGCGATTGCGAATCGAGTATTCAATGAGCTTGGCGATCATGGGTTCGCTCTTGGCTTACCGTCACTCAGCCCGGCAAGAGGGAAATGCAAAATGCAAAATGCAAAGTGTAAAGTGTAAGTCGGAAAATGGAGAATATGCCCGCAGTCGCGAGGCATTCCATTTGCCATTTTGCACTTTGCATTTTGCATTTTGCGTTTCCTCTCAGCGTCCTCAGCGCCTCAGCGGCGATCAAGGGTGCGGGTGCTCCTTCTTCGGCCCGCCCTGGGCGCCCTGGTACTGCACGCTGGCGGCCGGGTTCAGGCGGTTCTCCGCGTCCACCGCGAAGGCCCCGCGCGTCACTACGCGGTCGCCGAGCTTGAGGCCGTCCAGCACCGGGTAGAATTCGCCCGCCCGTTCGCCGATCTTCACCTGGATCATCTCGAATGAACCGGGTGACGTCTCGCGGTAGACCACCTGGCGCTCGCCGGTGTCGATCACTGCCGATTCAGGCACAGCCAGCACGCGCTGGGCCTTGACGTACCGGAACGGCAGTTTGCTGATGGGGCACTGCTCGGGCCTGCCGAAAAGCTGATCCGGATAGATCGGGCAGTAATACCCGTAGGCGTATTGCCCGTCGGGTGTGAACCGGACCGCCGCGCCTGGCCCTGCCTGCGTCACCCGCATCGGGCTTTCCACCACGCTGCCGCAGTTGAGCATCCCGCTGCCCTGGTACGGATTAACGACCTCGTCTTTGGCAGCCACCCAGTTGCCGCCGGTGCCGGCCATCGGGCAGTTGACGACGAACAGCGTCATCCCATCCGGCGGATGGGTCCGCAGCAGCGTGATGAGTTGCTCGCTCATCGTGCGAAAGACGTCGCGCTGGCTGGTGAGGTCCTTGGAGCCCGCCATCTTCCGGGCGGCGTCGGCGATCGGCTTGGCATCGGAGAGTTGGGTTGCCAGCCCGTCCGCCTCCGCGGCCAGTTTCGTTGCCGCGGCTGCGTCGATCTTGTCGGCTGCCAGCGCCGCTGACACCGGCAGATAGGCGTGGACGATCCCGTGGGTGTTGGCCGAGGCTGCCGACTCGGGCTGGCTGGACGGGGTCGCCTCGACGACCAGGCCGGCGGGTATGCCGATCCTGGCCACCACGTTCATGCCCGGCTTGAGCTTGTATTCGGGATTAAGGATTTCGATGCGGGCCTTGATCGTCCGCGTCTCCGGCTCGACCTTGAAGGCGATGAACGTGATCCGGCCCGGGAACGATTCGTTGGGGTAGGCGTCCGCCTCCACCGCGACGGCGAGCCCCTGGCCGATGCCCGCGATGTCCTGCTCGTAAATGTCCGCCTGCATCCACACCAGTCCCAGGTCGGCCACGGTATAGAGTTCCTGGCCATCCATGACGTACTGGCCTTCGAGAACCTTCTTCTCGGTGACCAGGCCGGTCATCGGCGACAGGATTTCCATGCGGTCGCTGACCTTGCCGCCCGGCCTGAGCCCGTCCTCAATGATCTTGTCGATCTGCCGGTCGGTGATGCCCCACAGGATCAGCTTCTTGCGGGCGGCTGCGAGCAGCGATCGCGCGCTTTGGCCGGCCAGGTCGTTGTCCGCCCCCTTGGCCGCCCGGGCAGCCAGCAGCAGTTCCTCCTGGGCCACCAGCAGGTCGGGGCTGTAAATCTCGGCCAGCTTGTCGCCCTCGTTCACCTTCTGGCCGGTGTAGTTGACCCAGAGCTTGTCCAGCCGGCCTTTGATCCGCGCCGTAATCACGGTCCGCAGCGGCTCGGCGTAGTCGATCTGCCCGATGGTTCGCACCTCCCTGCCGAGCAGTCGATATTCCACCTGCGTCGTTGCGATTCGTCCCAGCCGGACCTTCAGCGGCGTCATCTGCACCTGGGCCAGCACGCCCTCTGGGCTAGTGGTCGGCCCGGAGGATTTGACGCGCTTGGAGAGCGGCATGCCGCAGATGGGGCAACTGCCGGGAGTATCCTTGATGATCTTCGGGTGCATGGGGCAGTAGTATTCGATGCTCTCATCGACGGCCGTTGCCGTCGCTGCCGCCGGGCGGGTGTAGCGGTCGTAGTAGTTGACGATGGTTTCCCACTTGCTGGCCACCAGGCCGACGATCACCATGAGGAAGACGAATCGCAGGCGGACGTTGAGTATCTGGAGGAACCGCTTGGCTTTGCCCCAGCCGGACAGATGGGGCACGGGCGACGGGGATGTGTAGTTATCGTTCATCAGCGGACCTCTCCGAAAAAGGGGACATCCTTAATTTCCAGAAATTAAGGATGTCCCCTTCTTCTCTCCTTGTTTTCGCCGTTTGTGGAGTGCGGTAGCGCAGCTACCGCTTTGGCGAGCAGCGATACTCTGGCGTCTTCGCAAAGCGGTAGCTGCGCTACCGCACTCCACAAGAAGACATTCGTTCGTCATTCGCCACCCCCGGGCGCACTTGTTGGTTGGGTCGTGGCGCCCGGCGGCCGAAACGCTGGCACGCTGAGTGTCTCGATGTCCACGCCGGCCAGCGTTTCCAACTCCGCCAATCGCTTCTCGCGACTGGCGCGGGCCTCCGCCAGGGCCACCCGCACCTCCAAGAGCATCCGCTGGCTGTCGATCAACTCGGCAAACGTCACGGTGCCGCCGATGTAGGCCTGTCGCGTGCTGTCCAGCACCTGGCGGGCCTTCGGCAGAATCGCCTTCTCGAACAGGGTCGCCTGCCGCTCGTTGTTGCGGAGGACGTAGAGGGCCGCCACAAAACTGCCTGCCCGGTCCAACCGGGCCTGTCGCGACGCGGCCTCGCCGGCTCGCAGCATCGAGCGGGCCTCGCTGATCGCGCCGTCGATCTTCGGCAATGCCGTCGGCAGGTTCACCATCAGCCCGATCGCCTGCGAGATGCTGCCGTTGATCGATACCTGCGGCGCGAGGTCGGGGATGTAGGCCAGCCTCGCCAACTCCAGCGCATCGCTTCGGCCTTGCACGTCGCGGGCCAGGGCCGCCAGTTCGGGGTTGCGATCGACGGCGGTGGCGAGCAGCCTGGCGTCGTCAGCCGGGATGACTCGCGGCGGCGGCATCTGGGCCGGTGCCGCCAGCGGGGCGTCCGGCGAGCGGGCCAGCATGGCGTTGAGCATCGCCCGCATCGCGGACAACTCGCTGCGAAGGTTGGCTGACTCGTTGGCAGCCAGCTCGTAGGCGGTCTGGGCCTTGAGCAGGTCCTGCTGTGGCCCGCCGCCGCGGACACGCTGATCGGCGGCATCGGCGACGATCTTGAGCAGCCGAACGTTCTCCTCCTGTATCCGCAGCTTCTCGCCGGCCAGCACGTAATCCCACCAGGCAAACAGCACCTTCTGCTGGAGGGCAAATTTGGCGGACTCCAGCCGCAACCCCTTGGCCTGGGCCTCCGCCAGGGCCACCTTGCCGGCCTGGGCGGTCTTGGTCGGGAACTGGAGCATCATCTGCGGGTCGAACGCGGCGCTGATCGTCGTGCGGTCCCAGGCCTTCATGTTGCCGCCGGAGAACATGTAGTCGAAGCCGACCTGGATGTTGGTGTTAGGCCAAGCCGACGCGATCCGAATCCGCGACATGGCGGCCTGCCATTCGAAGTAGGCGGCCTCGAGATCGCCGTTGGCCAGGAAGGCGCGCTCGAGCACGTCGCGCCAGTCCGGCTGGGTGGTCAGCTCCGGCAGGTTGCGGGCTGCGTGAGGCTTTTCGTACTGTCGGCCTCGGGCGACCATCCGCTCTCGCTCCTGTTTGGCCCCGGACGGTTCCAGAACGCATCCGCCCAGCAGGGCGGCGCCAACGAACACGACCGAGAGAAGGGCTGTCGCCTTTGAAGTCATTCGCTGTGCCATCATGGTGCCTCCCGGATCCGATACCCTCGCGATCTGCCGGCAGAATGATAGCGCCGTCACTCATCGAGGCTAGGCGTTGTACCTAGGTAACGAATCATCGGCCAGATTGGTTCCCGAATGCGAAGGAATCCCCGGGCTGCTACGGGGTGTGCTGACTGAGGATATCGCCCAGGACCGCGACCAGGCGATCCGGCGTCTCGTTGCCCACGGCGGCGTAGATCAACCGGCCGTCCTGCACCGCCACCGTGGTGAAGCCCTTCATCGGGCAGACCCAGTAGGTTCGGCCGTCGCGTTCGATCTTGACCTTGGTGGTCAGTTCGCGGGCGTTGACGTTGGAGACGATCACGCTGACGGGGCCGTTCGGGCCGGCGATCATCATGTTGCCCGCCGGCTGGCCGAGGAATCGCGTCACGCAGCAGCCGCGCAGCCGCAGTTCGCCCTGGTCGTGCGGGATGGCGACCTTGAAGCCGAGCGTGTCGGACAGGTACGTCTCGCTCTGATCGTGCGTGCCGTGGTGCAGCAGGTCGGTCTGGCCGGCCAGGTTCTGCTCGTGAAGCTTGATGAGTTCCTGGGCGGCCACGGCCTCCGTCGGCCGGGTGAATGCCATGATGGCCAGCACCGAGAGGACGACGAGCAAACCCGCTGCCGCGGCCAACCCCCGCCAATGGCGGAGCATTCGGGCGGCAAAGCGAACGGGCGGGCGGGCATCGACCGGCTGGGCGGCGACGGTCATGCGGCGAATCCGGTCCACGAGCGCGGATGGCGCCTTGGCTGCGCCGAGCGTCGCGCGAAGCTGTCCGCGCACGGCCTGGGCAGCCGCCAGCCGATCGCGGCAGGCAGGGCAGTCAGCCAGGTGCGCGCGTGCGGCCTCGTCCGCGTCGCCGCACAGGGCGTCTTCGATCTGGATGTCGCTAAGGCAGTTCGTCATGTGACGCCTTTGCCGCTTCTTCTCCCGCTACGCCGATCTTTGCTTCCTGTCGCCGCCGGGCCAGCCGGTCCTGAATCATGCGGCGTGCCCGGCTGGTCCTCGACTTCACCGTGCCGGTCGGCACGCCAAGGATGGCGGCCGCCTCGTCATGGCTGTAGTCCTCGATGTCAACCAGGGCCAGGGCCAGGCGAAAGTCCTCCGGCAAGGCCAGGAACGCCGCCGCCAGTTCGGGATCATCAAACTGCTCGACCAGCTTGGCGACCTCGTTCGCGGCCGGCGGATCGGCGTTCTCCGCCCTGGCCGCGACCTGCTCGATCGCGTCGCCGGCTGACCATTTCACCTGGCCCCGATGCCGCACGTGGTCGATCCACGTGTTGTGCAGGATCGTCATCAGCCAGGCCCGGCAGTTGCTGCCCGCCTGGAACTGGTCGAATCGTTCCCACGCCTTGAGGTAGGTCGATTGCACCAGGTCGTCCGCCAGGCTGGGGTCGGCGCACAGGCTCAACGCGGCCCGATACACGGTATCGATGCACGAAAGCGCGTCCGCCTCGAATAGCGCCCTGTCGGCCACGTTTGCGGGCGGGCCCTTTTCGATGCCCGCCATCCTTTAGACTAAACGGATCAAGGGGCCGATCCGGTTCCACAAAACAGCCCCGGCACTGTATAGTACGTCGGCGTACGGGGCCAAAAGAATCCTTGCTTTCTCGGCCCCATCGCCCGATCAGCGTGGTATACTACTTCGGTCGGGTCCGTCCGACGAGAAACTCGCGATCAGAGCATGTCTGAAGTCCGATTGCTCCCTTTCTCGCCAACGCTCCTAACTTCACGGCCTGAATGGTGGCCACTTTCAA
>JAQTVL010000651.1 GCA_028706835.1 Phycisphaerae bacterium
AGTTGAGCAACCATACCGACTCCTTTCGATATGTGAGAAAAGTCTGGCCACTCTTCTCATCGACAGGAGCCGGTTCTTTTATCGAACCATTACCCCCTCAACTGTTACCCGACTTTGAACCAGGCCCTTTTTCTTCTCTTCTTCTTCTTCTTCTTCTTCTTCTTCTCCATAATCTGCGTAATCTGCGAAATCTGCGGATAAGCCGTTTCCTCGCCGTTCTCAGCGTCCTGGGCGTCTCAGCGGCGCTCTCGCCCAGTTTCCTCTTTTCTCCCGACCCTCCCGCCCCTACCATTGTCCCCCCGGAGGATACGACCCTATGCCCCGATTCGGCGTCCACAACTCCATCGCCGGCGGACTGACCACCGCCCTCGCCATCGGCGTCAAGCTCCGTTGCCAGACCATGCAGATGTTCGTCCGCAACCAGCGCCAGTGGCGGGCCGACCCGCTGACCGACGCCGAGGTGGCCGCGTGGAAAGCCGCCCGCGCCGAGACCGACATCGCGCCGGTCCTCGTTCACGACAACTACCTGATTAACCTGGCCTGCCCGGAGGAGGCGACGCGAACCCGGTCGATCGAGGCCTTCGGCGACGAGTTGGATCGCTGCGACACGCTCGGCATCGAATACCTTGTGATGCACCCCGGCTCGCACCTGGGCGCGGGCGAGGGGCCCGGCCTGGACCTGCTGATCGCGTCGCTGGATCGTGTGCTGGCCGCGCGGCAGGCTGGGCGGGTCGGCCTGCTGCTGGAGACGACCGCGGGGCAGGGCACAAACCTCGGCTGGCGCTTCGAGCAACTGGCCGAGATCATCAAGCGCGTGGGGCAGCCCGCGAGGTTCGGCGTCTGCCTGGACACCTGCCACGTCTTCGCCGCCGGCTACGACATCCGCACGCCGGAGGCCGTGGCGACGATGGCCGACGAGTTCGATCGCGTGATCGGCCTGGCCCGCCTGCGGGCGATTCATATCAACGACTCAAAGCGCGAGCTCGGCAGCCGGGTGGATCGCCACGAGCACATCGGCAAGGGTTTGATCGGCGAGCGTGGCCTGTGGTCGATCATCCACGAGCCGCGATTGGCCGACCTGCCGATGATCCTGGAAACCCCCAAAGGCGACAACGACGTGCAACTCATCTGCGACCGCCGCAACCTGACGAAGCTCCGCAAACTGGCCGCCCAGGCCGGCTAACGCTGCCGGACCCACGCAGCCGTGGCGTGCCTGTCCGCCAACGCCTCCGCAGCCGCCGTCTCCGCGGACGTCAGCTCCGCCGGCACGAGGTCCGCCTCCAGCGCCGCGCCGAACCGCGGGATCAGAATCGCCGCCAGCTCGTCCGCGCTGACCGCCGACGCCCGGTGGTCGTTCACCCCCGTGCAAGGCTGCGGCCCGCGCCGCCGCAGCATGATCGACCCGTGCTGCAAGATCGCCTTGGGTCTGCGCCGCTGCGCCGACCCGACGATCTTGTCCTTGCCGACCACCAGGTCATACGTGTGCCGCCGGGCGAAACAGAAAAACGGCCCGCGCTGCGCGTTCCCCGCCACCGCCCCCTCATGAAACCCCGCCGCCAGCCCCAACGCCGTCAGCCCGCCCAGGATCGCCTCGTGCGCCAGCCGATACAGCCGCACCGCCTCCCCCGCCAGCACGGGCCAGTCCGCCGGAACCGCCAGCGAATACGTCAGCTCGTCGTCGTGCAAGATCGCCCCCCCGCCCGTCACCCGCCGCACCAGCCCAAACCCCGCCAGCTCCGCCGCCCGCGCGTCGTAGGCATCGATCGGCTGAAAGTACCCCAGCGAAATCGTCGCAGGCCGCCACTGGTAAAACCGCAGCGTCGCCCCCCCGCCGAGCATCGCCTCGTCGACGCCCATGTTCCACGCCCCGTCGCCCGCCCCGTCCAGGATCAGTCGCATCGGTTGCATGACGGGGATTATACACGCTATACTCTCGCCCATGACTCTGCCGCAACAACTCGCCGCGAAGCTCCCCGGCCGGTTCGTCGTCATCGACGGCCCCGACGGCGCGGGCAAGGGCACGCAGGTCCGCCTGCTCGCCGACGCCCTCGCCGCCGCCGCCGTCCCGTTTGTCGCCGCCCACGACCCCGGCGACACCCGCGCCGGCGACCTCATCCGCCACATCCTGCTCCACAGCCACGAAAAGCTCGACACCGCGACCGAGGTCCTGCTGTTCATGGCCAGCCGCGCCCAGCTCGTGGCCGAGAAGATTCGCCCCGCCCTGGTCGCCGGCCAGGCCGTCCTTTGCGACCGGTTCATCAGTTCGACGCTGGCCTACCAGGGCGCCAACGGCGCCGACCTCGCCTCGATCATCGACCTCGGCCGCCACGCCGTCGGCGACACCTGGCCCGACCTCACCATCGTGCTGGACATCCCCGCCGAGGAAGGCCTGCGGCGGATCGGCGTCGCCAGGGGCGCAGGCGCGAAGAAGCCGGCCGCAGCCGCGCAGAATGTGCTGTTCAAAGACGCCGTTGCCGACTCCATGGAGTCGCGCCCGTTGGCCTTCCACCGCCGCGTGCGCCAGATTTTCCAGTCGCTCGCCGGCGGCGACCTGTATCCGACGCCGGTGGAGTTGGTCGACGCCGCCGCCGACCCCGCCACCGTGCATCAGCGTGTTGTGGAGGTCCTGGCCCGGGTCTTTTAGCGGATGTCCTTTTGTGGAGTGCGGTAGCGCAGCTACCGCTTTGGTTTTGCGAAGCGAGTCGGCAGTCCCGAGAGCACGCCGGCTGTCGCTTGCCGTTCGGCGCTGTTCGTCGGGTACGGCGATTGCAGTCTCGACCGCCAAAGCGGGAGCTGCGCTCCCGCACTCCACAAACGGCGAAGATTCGTCATTCG
>JAQTVL010000089.1 GCA_028706835.1 Phycisphaerae bacterium
GAATTCGGCAGCCGGCACTCGGCACTGGGCAGTTCCCCCCGCGGCGCTTGCGGGTGCGCGATGAATGGGCGGACGCCGAGCATGTCCAGGTCCAGTTGGCGAAACAGGTCGAGGTCGTCCGCCAAGGTAGTATAGGCCTGCCCGGGAATCCCTATCATCACTCCGCTGCCGATCTGATAACCAAGCCGGCGCAGGGCGCCAAGCTGGGCGAACCGGTCAGACCGCCGACCGGGTATCGGCGGGTGAATGCGGTCGAACAGCGCCCGGTCGCTCGTTTCGAAACGCAGCAGGTAACGGTCAGCCCCCGCGTCCCGCCAGGCCCGCAGGTCGGCCTCGCTCCGTTCGCCGACGCTCAACGTGACGGCCAGCGGCGTCGTTGCCTTGATTCGGCGGACAATGTTCGCGAGCCACCCGGCTTCGATGCCGGGATCCTCGCCGGATTGCAGCACGACCGTGCCAAAGCCAAACCGCACGGCGGCTGCGGCGCAGTCGAGAATCTCCGCTGCGGTCATCCGATAGCGTTGGAGTTGCAGATGGCCCGCCCGCAGGCCGCAGTAGCCGCACTGGCGGCGGCAGAAATTGGAGAACTCGATGAGCCCGCGGAGGTGAACCTCATCGCCGACAAACTGCCGACGGGCCCGGTCAGCCTCGTGCCACAGGGCGGCAAGGCGGGCTTCGCCGGTCTCGCGCAGCCATGTCAGAGTCTCCGAGCGAGTCATCATCCAGCCTCAAGAAAGCTGTCAGCGTTCAGCGGTCAGCTTTCAGCCGGGAGGGGTATGCCGCGGCTGAGAGCTGAAGGCTGATCGCTGAAGGCTATTGCTTCAGCACGACGGCAAAAGTACTCCCCTTGTCGGGCTCGCTACGGACGGTGACGTCGCCGGCGTAAAGCAGGGCGAGCTTGCGAACGATCGACAGCCCCAGGCCGCTGCCGAGGATGTCGCGTGTCTTGGCGTTGCGGGCGCGGTAGAAATCCGAAAACAGCCGCGACACTTCGTCGGCGCTCATGCCGATGCCGGTGTCGGAGACTTCAATCGTCACGCCGCCGCCGTCGGCCCGCAGCACGACGCGCACTCGGCCACCCGGGCGGTTGTACTTCACCGCGTTGGACAGCAGGTTGTTCAGCAGCATGTCGATCTCGCGCCGATCCGCGTTGAGCATGGCGGGCTGGGGCGCGTCCAGTTCGACGGCCAGGTTCTTCTCGGCTGCCGCCGGGGCGATGGTCTCAATGGCCGCCTTGACTGCGTCCCGAAGGTCGAGGTCCACCAGTTCGCGGCTCATCTGCCCCGACTCGATTCGGGTCATGTCGAGCAGATCGTTGACCAGCTTGCGCATCTGCCGGGAGCGGACAATGCTGCGATCGAGCATGTGAGCGTAGGCGGCCGGGTCGCTGCCGGCCGACTTGTCGCGGATGATCTGGAGGTAGCCCTCGATCGCGCTGAGCGGGCTCTTCAGCTCGTGGGCTAACATGCTGATGAACTGGAAGCGGACCTGGCGCTTCTCCTGGGCGAGTCGGCGTGCCTGTCGGGCGAGAATCTGCCGGCTTGCCGCCTTGCGGATCGTGCTCTTCAGTTCGTCCGGGGTGAACGGCTTGGCGAGGAAGTCGTAGGCCCCGCGTTTGGTCGCCGCGATCGCGGTCTCCAGGGTCGCGTAGGCAGTGATCATGACGGTGAGCATCTGGGGCCAATCGCGGGCGACGGCCTCAAGGACCTCCAAGCCGCTCATGCCGGGCAGCTTGTGGTCGAGCAGCAGGATGTCGGGCGGGGAGGTGCGAATCTTCTCGATCGCATCCTCGCCGGTGCTGGCCGCGTCGAGTTCAAACCCCACATGGCCGTTCACGTCCGAGAGGGTAACCGTGTAGTCGTGGAGCGCGCGGATCACGCCGGCGCGCATGCCGGGCTCGTCATCGACGACCATGAGGCGAAGCGTTTCCATGATGACTACTTCTTGCCGACGGTCCGTTCGATCTCCTCGGCCAGCGCGTCCGGCAGCACCGGCTTGTCGAGGAACTTCGCGACAGGCAGCCAGTCGGCGTCGGGCTCGAATCGGAACGGCACGCCGGCTGCCTGGTGCACACCCGAGGTCATCAGGATCGGCAGCGCCGGGCACAGGGCGTGAATCTCTCGGGCCAGTTCGAACCCCGCCGTCTGCGACTCCATCATCACGTCGAGCACCACCACGTCGGGCGTGCCGGACCGCAGGACCCGGCGGGCCTCGTCCGCGGAGTAGGCGGCCTGCACCTCGTGGCCGCGGTGCGACAGCACAAGCTGGTAACCCTCGATCAGGTCCACGTCGTCGTCGATGAGCAGAATCCTGGCCATTGGTCTTTACTCCTGCTGCCCGTAGCGGGGCAGCACAACGGTGAAAGTAGTCCCGGTCGGGCCGACCACCGGATCGGCGTTGGACGTCACGCGGATGTCGCCGCGGTGCATCTTAACGATCCCGTAGGTGACCGCCAGCCCCAGCCCCGTGCCCTTGCCGATCTGCTTGGTCGTGAAGAACGGCTCGAATATCTTGTTCATGTTCTCCGGCCGAATGCCCACGCCCGTGTCGGTCACGCGGACTTCGAGGTTGGCGGGGTCGCCGCCGCAGCGGATCGTCAGCGTGCCGCCGGAGGGCATGGCGGCGTAGGCGTTGCTGACCAGGTTGGTGAGCACCTGGGCCACCTGGTCGCGGTCGACGTCGGCCGTGCCGTTGGCCGTGTCGCGTTCGATTCGCAGCGACACGTTCGCCGGCGGCGGGAGGGCCCGCGTCGTCCGCTCGATCAGCGTGTTCAGGTCGGTCGGCTGGAGCACGACCTTGTTCTGCCGGGCAAAGTGCAGCAGCCCGGCCACGATCTTCTTGCAGCGGTCCGCCTGCTCGACGACCATCGCCAGGTCCTCGCGCAGCCGGCCGTTGCCGCTCTTCTGGCACTCCTCCAGCAGCAGGTGCGAGTACATCAGCACGACGCCAAGCGGGTTGTTCACCTCATGGGCGATGCCCGCCGCCAGTTGCCCCATGCTCGCCAGTTTCTCCGACTGCATCAAGGCTTCCTGGGCGCTGGCCAACTGCTCGTTGGAGACCGCCAGTTCCTTCACGGTCTTGCGGAGTTGGTCGATCGTGTAAGGCAGGCACATTTCGGTCTCAGCCAGCCCCTTGTGGATGGCCATCGCGTGCTCGCGGCAGGTGTCGTAGCCGCAGGCCCCGCAGTTGAGCTCATCTTCCGGGCCGAACTTGCCGAGGCGATTCATGATCTCGGTCATGGCGGCCGGGGAGGGCATCGCGATACGCTGGTCGTTGGCTGCGAATGTTCGCGTCAGGTCCAGGTCGGCGAACCGCTGCATGTCGGCTTGCCATTGCGAGTCGCTGAGCCGGCCGAGCCGGTCGCGGGCGTGGCGGGCGATCCGCGACCGCCGCTCGAATTGCGGGGCGGGCGTCGTCATGCCCGGGCCCATGATGCAGCCGTTGCAGCAGAGCACCTCGAACAGGCGGGCGTCCAGCGTGCCGGCGGCGAACTCCTCGATCGCCTCGACGAAATGGATTCGCCCTTCGGCCGCAATGACCTGGCCGGCCAGCAGGTCGTCCGTGATCTTGGCCGACTGTAGCAGGCCCCGGCTGACGGCGAAGAGCGCGCCCGTGCCGGCGTGGGGCGGATCGAAATCGCCGGGCGGGGCAGAGGCTGGATCGACGTTGCGGTCGCGGAACATCTGCCGCAACTCGCCGAACGTCAGCGCCCCGTCCACGTCGCCCTCGACCGTGCCGGGCGAGGGGGCGTCGAACAACGTGCCGTCAAAAGGCCCCCGGCCGGCTTCGTGTTTCTTCGCGACGCACGGGCCGATGAATACGATCTTCAAATCCGGCTGGTAGAACCGCCGCAGCGCCCTGCCGATGGCGACCATCGGCGAGACGATCGGCGCCAGCGAGTCGATCAGTTGCGGGAAGTAGCGTTCGACGTAGTCGATGATGGCCGGGCAGGTGGTGGCGATGTAACGCCGCCCGTCCGAGTGGGCGAGCAATCGCCGATAGCGATCGGCCACGAGGTCCGCGCCGAACGCGACCTCCGCCACCCTGGCGAACCCGAGCGCCCGGATCATGCCGACCAGCCGATCCGTCGGTATGTCGGCGAACTCGGCAGGGAAGCTTGGCGCGATGCACGCCGCAACGGGCAGGCCGCTGTGGAGCAGGGCGGTCACGCGCTCGATGCCGCTGGCGACCTGCTTGGCCTTCTGGCTGCACACGCGAACGCAATTGCCGCAGCAGATGCAGCGTTCGGGCATGACCTCCGCCTGGGCCGCGACGATGCGGATGGCCTTGGCCGGGCATTCGCGCACGCAGGTATAGCAGACGCGGCAGCGTTCCTTGACGGTTTGGATGAACGCAATATTGGCAGGTTCGGGCACTATGACTCACCAAGAACAGATGTCGGCTGGACGCCTCATGGACTTAGTGCAATTTTTCACAATGATACCGAAAACCCCCTCCTGCCGCAATCAAAAAGGGCGAACGCCGGGGGTGTTCCAAACACGGTTTCTTGGAGAATTGCGGTGTCGTGCAAGCGGGCTTCGTAGTCCGTATCGTTCGCCAGTTACTTGGCCCACCCGAGCGTTGTGTAGGCGGCGGCGCGGTGGCCGGCCAGCCTTAGCCACAGTTGCAGCGCGTAGTTCGCGTCGCGGGAGTGGACGATGTCCCGGGCGGTGCCATAGTTGCTCTGGCCGTAGACGCCGCCGAGCATGAAACGGTCCGGGCTGGTCCGCTCCTGGAGCGACAGGCCGAACGTTGCCGCCGCCATCAGCGGCTTGACGAGTTCGTCCGCGGGGAGCACCTGCACACCGGCCTCGGCGAAGTCCAGCGCTTCGAGCAGTTCCAGCGCCGTCACGAACGTGCCGCCGTAGCCGGGGAAGGCGCCGTTGGGCGCCTGCCGGGCGATCTCCGCCCGCAGCCGCTTGGCGGCCAGGTCGAGGTAGCTCTTCTTGCCGAACACCTGGTGCCCGGCCAGCAGCACGGTTGTGGCGAAGTCGTCGTTGCCGACGGACAGGATGCAGTTGCCGTGGAAATCGTAGGCGGTATCGGTGCCGGGGGCTGTCGCGCAGATCTTCTCCAGCACGTCCAGCACGCGGCCCAGCGCGACCTTCCACCGCGAGTCGCCGGTCAGCTTGAAGAGCTGGTAATACACGAGCCCGCCGCCGGCCTGCCAGTCGCCGCGAAGCCTGCTCACGCCTTCGCCCTTGGCCAGGTCGAAGTCGTCCCACGGGTAGCCGTCGGCGTCGCTGCCGTGGGTGGAATACCACTCAGCGAAGCGGATCGCCCGGTCGAGGTATTCGGCTTGGCCGGTGTGGCGGTGCAGGGCGATCAGGCCCATCGCCCCGGTCGCGGCATCGCGCGGTGCGGAATAGGCCTCGCCAGGGCGGACCTCGTGGAACCCGCCGATGGCCCTCGGCCAGCGAACGTCGAAGCATTGGAGCGACCGGAGGAATCTGGTCCCCAGGTCGATCGCGTCGCGGTAGAGGTGCTTGTCGAGCACTGGCGCGTTCACCAGATCAGCCAGCCCTGCCAGCGTGATCCCTTGCAGCCAGACGCCCGCCGTCAGCCGGTAGTCGCGTGCCGGGCAGGTCTTTTCGAGGAACCGGCCGAGGTCGGCGCTGTCTCGCGGGCAGACCGGCCCCCAGGGCCGGGCCGGGGTGTTCTGGGTGTTGACGAACCAGTAGCCCGCCAAACGGGCCGCTTCCAGGAACTCCGCTTTCTGATGTGGGCTTAACTGTAGGATTGACATTATGTTGCGATCTCCTGAATCGTGCGACCCGTTACAAATCGTGCGGTGCATTCGTTTTGATAATCAACGCCATTCCGCTCGGGAAGAACGCCGTTTTTGATTGACATCCCAAAAGTTGGTGGCATGATATCAAACGCAGGGGAAATATCACGAGCATTATTCCGCCGGTCCCCCGACACCGGTGAGTTCGGTAGCCGAACCAAGGCCTGGTGTCCCTGCCTATTTAGGCGAGTGCCCCCCCTCACTCGTCTTACTCGACACCAGGCTTTTTTCATTTCCTGACATGAGCACAAACGCCCTTCCGTCGCGGCGGCAGCGCCAGCGGTTTAAGTTGGCTGATCGTCTCCAGCCGCAACGACTCGACACTGCCGCCGGACGGGGCCAGGACCAGCAGTGAGTAGCCGAACCCGCGATCCGCCGGGTTGGCGAACGGGATATGCCTACTTCTTCGGCTCGAACTTCTTTGGCAGGTCCTTGGTCATGTACCAGAACACGTAGGGCGTGCTCCGCAGTTCGTTGCCGAAGCTCTGGCCGTAGCCCCAGTCGCGCTTGATGTCGCCGGTCTTGGCGATCCGGCTGAACGCCACCTTGCTCCACTCCGGCTTGTCGAGCTGGGCGCCGAGGAATGCGAAGGCGTGCAGGGTGGTCTCGGAGTAGTCCTTCATGGCGGCGCAGCTCTCCGCCTGGAGCTTGAGGTGGTCGAAGGCTGACTGGTCGCCGGTCTGCTCGTAGTACTCGCGCATGCCCTCCAGACCGATACCGCCCTGCCAGTGCCGGCCCTTGGCGATCCGGGCGCCCTTGTCCAGGGCGGCCATGTACCACTTCTCGAAGAACGTCAGGCGATCCAGGTACTTCTGCTCGCCGGTGGCGCGATAGGCGTTCAGCAGGGCGATCGGTCCGTTGCCCAGGCTCCGCGGCTCGCCGAAGCCGATGGCGCCATTGTTGCCCGGGTGCATGGCGAACTTCGTGGAGACCAGCCCCTGGTCGAACGCGCGCTTTGTGCCGGTCAGGTACCAGCAATCGAAGTGCGAGCCGTTCTTGTAGTGGTTGAACGTGTCGGACTGGTAGATGCCTTTCTCCATGCGGATGTGCATGGTGCCGTCGCTGTAGCGGGCCGCCCCGATGAACTGCTCCTGCGGCGACCAGGTCATCATGTCCATGTCGCCGAGGTGATGCTCGGCCTGCTCGGCCAGGTCGAAGTAGTCCGGGTCGCCGGTGCGTGCCCACTGGAGGAAGAGGGCGTGCGGGTAGTCGTAGTAGCAGTTGTCCCAGGTGACGTTGATATCGTCGGGGTCGCCGCGCTGGTCCTTGATGAAATCGATTGTGTCGCCGAAGTTGAACATGCCGTAGCTGTCATACTCGCCGTATTGCAGGTCGCGGTGCTTGATGATCCGGTCCAGCGTGGCCCGCAGGTTCTTGTCGTACGACTGGACCGACGCGAAGGCTTCATCGTCGTAGAGGGTCTTCTCGCTGCTGGCCACCCGGCCGAACGCCTGGGTCTGCTCGCAGTACCAGCTCGGCGGGGCCCAGGCGCGAAGCGGCGCCTGGAGTCCGACCTGGGCGGACGTGATGGCGGCGACGTTCCGCGGGCCGTGGAAATCCAGCAGCACCTCGGTCGTCTTGGACATGCCGGGGTAATAGGTCGCGCGGGCGCCGTGCGGGCGTGTGAGCAGCGGCGGGCGGCCGGCCATGTTGCCGTGCGGCATGACGAGCAGGGCGGCCCCGCCGGCACCGAGTTCGGCCTTGATGACGTGCGGATAGGTCTGCCAGAACCAGCGAATCCCCGCGGCCACGCCGGCCTTGTCGTCGCTGACGTCCATCCAGCCGGCGGTGAGGGCCTTCGGTTTTTCGTATTTGCCGCGGACGACGAGGTCGGCTCGCTTGCGGAAGAAATCGCCGCGCCAGACGATCTTGTCGCTGGCCTCGGCGATGACGCAGGCGTCGTCGTAGCCGGCCTTCCAGTACTTGACCACGCTTTCCTTTGGCTTCTCCCACTCATCGTTCCAGGCGGGCAGGTCTTTTGCGTCGGTGGCCGGCGACAAGGCCTTGCCGTCGCCGACGCCGGTGGCCCAGGTGGCGGCCTTGCCGTCGATCGCCAGCGGCAGGCTGAACCAGAACCGGTCCAGCGGCACGCCGTCGCCGATGCTCCTTCCCTGCCGGCATTCCAGGCTGTAGACGACCTTCACTAACCCGCTGCCGGCATAGGCGGTGATCCGGCAGACGAAATCGAGCAAGTGGTTGTCGCCGGCCAGGTCATCGACCGACAGGTGCTTGCCGGTCAGCTTGACGGTGGCTCGCATCGGGCCTGCTTCTTCGACTTCGAGCGTCACGTCGGGATCCGCAGCCGGGCTGAAGCTCTTATACTGTGGCAGGCCGCTGCCGCCGTGGAACAGGCGGATGTCAGCCGAGTTCGGCTTGACCAGGGGCGCCGCGTAGTCGCCCTTGCCGGCCGGGTCGACTGCGACGCTATCGAGCAGGTTGAACTTGTCGCGCTTGATGACGAACCTGGCGGCGCCGGTGGTGATTGTGACCGCGCCGATGAACTTCCCGGGCTGGGTCGCGGGGGCTTCCTGGGCGGCCACCTTCACCGGTTGCGGCGGCGTGGGGTTCTTGTCGCCGTCGGTGAGGCGATAGACCGCTTTGCCCCCGGCGGGCACGGACGCCTGGAAATCGAGCAGCACCCACTTGATGCTCTTGCCCGGGTGCCAGCGGGTCTGAACGGTGAACTGGCATGGCACGGGCTGGCCGTCCGGGCCGAGCAGCGTCAGCTTGCCCACGTCGTCCATCAGGCCAACGGGCAGCGGCACGCCTGCGGCCACAGGCTCGGCTACGCGGGCGATATTGGCTCGCTCGACCAGCGTGAGCGGCACGTCCAAGGCCGCGGACGCGGTAACGCAGCAGACGAGCACGAAACCGGCAGCCAGTAACCATCGTGTTGCGGTCGACATGGGTTCTCCTCGCAAGAAGGGACAGGTCGCTCATTGATTCGCCCACTGTAACAAGTGGCGGCTACTTTACAAACCCGGCTGGTTCGGCGACGATTCGGAACGTTCGATGTTGCGGTCGGTTGAAGATCATAGGGACAGAATAAGGAGGCGTCGATGTCCACTCGCAACTTCGTGCTGATCGCTGTGCTCATGAGCGTCATGGCTGGGCCCCTGTTGGCCGGCGAGCTGACGGGCGTATGGGTGACCACCGACAAGTCGGTCGATACGTCGTCGCCGGAGGCGATCGTCAAGTGCCTGGTCAAGGACGGCATGAGCGACGAGGCGAAGGCGCTGGCCGTGTTCAACTGGTATCGCCGGGTGATCTTTCCGCACAACTACCTGGCCAATGATCGGCGCGACGTGCTCCGCCAGATCAACAGCTACGGCTGCACGCTGTGCGGCTCGCACGCGGCCAACATGGGCTGGCTGATGCGGACAGCCGGTTTTAAGACGCGTTGCGTATTCATACACGGCGGGGGGCATACGTTTATCGAGGCGTGGTTCGACAACGGGTGGCACGCGCTGGACCCGGAGACGGATTTTGCCGTGTGGAGCCGCGCGAAGGAGGGCGAGAAGCCGCACCTGATCGGCATGGAGGAACTCAAGGCCGACCCGACGCTGCTGGACAACGCGGAGAAAGAGGGTCGGGCCAAGCCGTGGTTCTTCAAGGCGATGAAGTTCCCGTTCGCTACCCGCAAGAAGATGGCGGAATGGTGCGACACGAACCCCGAGGGCAAGAGCCAGAAGGATGCGATGCAGTGGTCAAGCTGCGTGATCAAGGGCGAGACGATCAAGGACTACTTCATCGAGGGCGTCAAGACGCTCGCGTTCAGCAAGGAGAATGAATCGTACGGCGGCGGGATCAGCGATCCGGACCTCATGAAGCTGACGCTGCGGGCGGGCGAGAAGCTGGTTCGCTGCTGGGACAACGAAGGCCGGGGCAAGTTCATCGCCGGGCAGGGATTCGCCGGATATCCGGCGCATTTCATGGCCGGCGGCGAGGCGGACGAGAGCGATACGGACATCTTCCCGTGGATCGAGCCGTATCGGAAGGACAACTACGGCATCCCTGAACTGGCGATCAACCGCTGCTACCGCTACAGCGGCAATGGGCACCTCATCTGGACGCCGAAGACGGTGAACGAGCTGTTGCAGACGGGCGGCGTGAAGGCTGCGGGCGTCAGCACAGACAAGCTCGGCGCGAGCGCGTGGTCGAGTGACCCGGGCAAGCCGGGCACGATCACCATTCCGTTCCGCTCGTCGTACGCCCTGATCGACTGCACGGTCCGCGCGGAGTGGACGGCGGAGCCCGGCCGAGTGCTGCTGGTCGGCGGCAAGGAGCCGACCGAGGTCAAGCCGACGACTCAGCCCGAGTCCCCAGCCCATTCGACCAGGCACTTCTACGGCAAGGCCATCAACGGGCGGTTCGCCTACCAACTCCAGATCGAACTGCCGGCCAAGGGCGGTCTGAAGGGCGTCTCGTTCGATCACACCTTCGTGAACAACCCGAGGGCGCTGCCGTTCCTGGTGCCGGGCAAGAACACCGTCCGCGTCCGGCTGGATAGTCCCGAACTGCTCAAGACCACCAAGCTGGTTGTGACCTACGAGTGGGCTGAGGGCGACGGCTGGAAGACCGACAAGTCCGACACGCGCGAGGTGACCGGTTCGCCGTTCGAATACGAGCTGACGACGCCGGAAGGCAAGTTCCCGCGGATGAAGCGGCTGACGCTTGAGGCGGCGGAGAAGTAGGGGGCAAACAAGGCGTCCCGGTTGCCTGGCCGATTACCGTTGCGGTGTCCGACAGCCATGCGTATGTGGCGGACACGCTCAGCCGGCGGGTGGTGCGTGTGATTCTGAACTGGTCGGCGGAGGAGGCGGTGGCGGCGCCGTGAGGTCGTTTCGTCATCCGCGCGCGAAATCGGCCTGACACGCATGTTCGCGTTCAGGCTCTGTAAAACCGGCTGGTGTGTAAAAAGATCGTCCCGTGCGGCCCGCGAGGTAACGCGCGGCCTCCGCATTGGGGTACTACGGTACTGCACTGCATCCGCGGCTGGCCAGGGCGAATTGCGTCGGAGCGTATAGGCGGGCTGCGGAGGGACGCCAACTAACCTACAAACGGGTCCCTCAAGGGCAGGCAGGGTCAAGGCGTGATCATCACGCGTCTGTTCGGACCGGCGGACGGTCCAGCGACCAGTGCTCCCAGATAAAAAGGGAGTTAGGACGCCAAGTCGCCCGGAGCACACAAATACAACCGCTCCAGGCGTCGTCGCCGCAGTCCGCAAACCTTGGGCCTGCGATCCCCGAACATATTCGCCACTCACGGCACCGCACGGGACGAAAGCTCGGTAACGAGCATTGTCTCGTTGGCACTGCACAGTGCCGGGTGTCGAACCAACCTCGACGAGCGCTCGTTCGAGATCAAGTTGCCCACCCGACACGGGGCGACGACGGC
>JAQTVL010000090.1 GCA_028706835.1 Phycisphaerae bacterium
GATCTGTCCGCGGCGAACGAGCGGCTGACGCGCGAAGTGGCGGAGCGTCGTCGCGCGGAAGAGGCGCTGCGGGCGAGCGAGGAGCTCTATCGGCTGCACTTCGAGCATGCCGGCGACGTGATCTGCTCGCTGGACAGCTCAATGCGGATCGCCAGCATCTCGCCGTCGGTGACGGCTGTCACGGGCCATGCCCCGCAATCGGTGATCGGGCGCCGGCTCGACGAGGCGGGGCTGATTCATCCTGACGACCTGCCGCGTGCGCTGGCGAATGCGGCGCGCGTCCTTGGCGGGGAACCCGTTACCGCGGAGCACCGGGTGTGTCACGTCGACGGCTCAGAGATCATCGCCGAAGTCAGCGCTTCCCCGCTGGCGACGGGCGCGGGCGTCCGGGGCCTGGTGGTCGTCGCTCGCGACATCACCCAGCGACGACGCGCGGAGGAGGCGCTGCAGGTGCAGCACGACCTGGCGGCGGCGCTCAGTGCGACGGGCGACCTGGCCGAGGCGGCCCGGTGCGTGCTTGACGCGACGACGAAGCTGGCGCCGATCGATTGCGGCGGGCTGTATGTCCTCGATCCGGCGACGAGCGAGTTCGTGGTGGCTGCGCACCGCGGCGTGCCGGAGGAGTTTGCCCGGGCCGCCTCCCGCTACGCGATCGATTCGCCGCGGGGGGTGGCGGCGATGGGCGGCGAGCCGATCTACACCGTGCGATCGAGCACGGAGTTTGCGATGGAAGACTCCACTCGGCGGGAGGGTATTCGATCGGCGGTCACGCTTCCGATCGCCCACGCCGGGCGGGTTGTTGCCTGTCTCCACCTCGCCTCGCACACGGAAGACGAGATTCCGCTGATCCGCCGGCTGTTGCTCGAAACGATCGCCCGCAACCTCGGCGGGGCGCTCAGCCGAATCCAGGCCGAAGCCGCTCTGGCGCGTAGCGAGGCCTACAATCGCACGCTGATCGAGGCGATCCCGGACACGATGTATCACGTGACCCGCTCCGGGCACTACGGGGCCATGGTCTCCGACCGCGGCTTTCCGCCCGTCTACCCGTGGGTCGAGCACTACCAGGGGCGCCGCGTTGCCGACCTGACGCCCCCGGAGTTCGCCGCGAAGGTCGAGGGGCTGATCGCCGAGACGCTCCGCACCGGTCAACTGCAATCCTTCGAGTACGACGTCGTCCACCCGGACACCGGCGAGAGGTTCTATCGGGAGGCCCGCTACGTGGTCAGCGGGCCTGACGAGGTGCTCTGCCTGGCCCGGGACATTACCGAGCGGCGCCGAGCGGAAGAAGCGCTGCGGGCCAGCGAGGAACGCTACCGCGCCCAGTTGCACTTCGTGCAGACGCTGATGGACGCGATCCCGAACCCGGTCTTCTACAAAGGGCTCGACCACCGGTATATCGGGTGCAACCAGGCCTTCTGCGACATCGCCCGCCTGCCGCGCGACCGGATCATCGGCGCGACGGTGAAGGACGTGAACAGGACTGAACGCGCCCAGCGCCACAGGGAGATCGACGCCGCTCTCTTCGCCAACCGTCAGCCCATTCTCTATGAACTGACCGGCAGCACCGGCCGCTGCTTTATCTACCAGAAGGCCCCGTTCTACGACCACGAAGGGCAGTTGGCGGGGATCGTTGGGACGATCCTCGATATCACCGACCGCAAGCGGATGGAGGAAGAACTCCGCCGCAGCGAGGCGAAGAACCGGGCGCTGATCGAGGCCGTCCCGGACATGAAGTTCCGCCTCGACGGCGAGGGGCGACTTGTCGAATTTATCCCGGGAGTCGAGAACGAACTGGCACTCGAGCCGAAGGACTTCATCGGGCGGCGGGTCACGGACGTGCTCCCGGACCCGATGGCCTCGCGGTTCCTGGCGGCGTCGCAGGAGGCGTTGCGGACCGGGCGGGCGACGATGATCGAGTATCACCTTCACATTCCGCTGCCCGACGGCCCGGTTCGGGAATTCGAGGCCCGTTTTGCACGGTGCGGCGAGGGCGAAACCTTCTCCGTCGTCCGCGACATCACCGATCGCAAGCGGGCCGAGAGGCAGTTGCTGGAGTACCAGGGCCAGTTGCGGTCCATGGCCTCGCAGCTTTCCCTGATCGAAGAGCGCGAACGCCGACGCCTCGCCGGCGAGTTGCACGACCGCATCGGCCAGGCGCTTGCCCTGGCGCGCATCAAGCTGGGCTTGCTCCGGAAGCACGTGCCGGCTGGGGTCGCCGGGATGGACGACGTGATGGCCCTGATCGAACAGACGCTTCAGGACACGCGGTCGCTCACGTTCCAGCTCAGCCCGCCTATCCTCTACGAACTCGGCTTCGAGCCCGCGGTCGAGTGGCTGGTCGAGCAGATCGCCCGCCAGTACGCCGTCTGCGCCGAGATGGAAGACGACGGCCAGCCGAAGCCGCTGGACGACGACGTTCGCGTGGTGTTGTTCCAGGCGACGCGCGAGTTGCTGGTGAACGCGGCCAGGCATTCGCGGGCGCCCCGGATTCGCGTCCGCCTGTCGCGCGACGGGGGGCATATCCGCATTCAGGTCAGCGACAACGGCGCCGGCTTCGACGTCGCCGGCGCCAGCAAAGGCCGCGGCGGGTTCGGCCTGTTCAGCTTGCGCGAGCGGCTGCGCCATCTGGGCGGCAGTCTTCAGATCGAGTCGCGGCCCGGCCAGGGCACGGCGGTGACGCTCCTGGCGCCGCTGAAGGGGTGAAGATTGACTTGTAATTCGCCCGCATCTGTGCTTATCTGGTGACGAGGGCATTCTGGGGAGAATTTCCATGGCCATCCGAATCATCATCGCTGACGACCACACGCTGATGCGCCAGGGCCTGCGGGCGCTGATATCGGCGCAGCCGGGGATGGAGGTCATCGCCGAGGCGGGCGACGGGCGAACCACCGTCAGCCTGGCGAAGGACCTGTCGCCGGACGTGATCATCATGGACATCTCGATGCCCGACCTGAACGGGATCGAGGCAACGCGCCAAATTACCGAGAGTTCCAAGACGATCAAGGTCATCGGCCTGTCGATGCACTCGGATCGGCGATTCGTGGCCCAGGTGCTCAAGAGCGGCGCGAGCGGCTACCTGCTGAAAGACTGCGCGTTCGACGAGCTGACGCGGGCCATCCAGGCGGTGATGACGGACCAGACCTATCTGAGCCCGGGCATCGCCGGGCCGGTGGTGGAGGACTACCTGCGAAAGATTGCAAGTTCCGATACTGGCGATAACTCCGTGCTGAGTCAGCGGGAGCGAGAGGTGCTCCAGTTGCTCGCTGAAGGACGAACCACCAAGCAGATCGCGACCGAACTCCAGGTGTCCGGAAAGACGATCGAAACGCACCGGCGGCGAATCATGGACAAGTTGAGTATTTTCAGCGTGGCCGAACTGACTAAGTACGCCATCCGCGAGGGGTTAACGTCGCAGGAGAAGTAGATTCCGAGCGGCGTCTTCAGCCCGCCTTAAGGTATTTACCTATCGGGTTTCAGGAAAAGCCTTGCGGACTCTAACCGGAGCGTGTGCCACAATATCCTTAATGGGGAGCCAGCGGGCTTCGGCCGCATTTGGGGTCCCGGGGGCCGGGCCATGGATGGGGGCCACAAAAGTAGGGTGTAGGTGCCCCTGCTCAGGGCCGGCGCTGACCAGCGCGGGTCCTTTTTTCTTACGCGGTTCTCAATTTTGCTTGCCCATCACTCCACCGAGCCGCACCATCAATCGCATGGCTGACGGGGCGAACATCGGAATCACCCAGGCGGAGTTCTTACGCGTCGGCAAGGCGTACGCCCGGCAGTGGAAACTGCCGCTGGTGGCCGCCCAGCCGGGCGGCGTCGTGGTCTTCGGACGATTGCCCCAGCCTCGGACAGACGCGGCCCGGTCGGCCCGGCAGCACGCGATCGCCGAATCGCTCCGCTGGGGCGAGCCGACGGTGACGGAGTATCCGGCCAGCCAACTGGTCTGGGCCGTTCCGCTGATGCACAACGCCGAGCTTCGCGGCGGGCTGCTGGCGATCGTGACGGAGCGGCGAGTGTTTCCGGATTCGACCGGCAGGCCGAGGCTGGAGATTCGCCGGGCCTGCGAGTCGCTGCGGGAACTGGCTGAGCAGGAGAACCTGACCAACGCCCAATTGCTGGCGGCCCGCCGGTTGGACTATCAGCGCGAGCAGAAGCGGGCGGAGGCGATCCAGGGCCTCAAGACGCGGTACTTCTACAGCATCCGCGAGGTGTATCTTCGCGAGGAGCCGGCGCTGATCTCCGCGGTTCGCAAAGACGACCGGCACGAGGCCCGCGGCATCCTCAACCGGATCCTCGTCGAAATCTACGCCCTCGGCGGCGAGAACCTCACGCTCATCAAGAGCTTCCTGATGGAACTGGTCGTCACGATGTGCCGCACCGCCGTCGAAAGCGGCGGCGACCCGCGCGAACTGCTCGGCGCCAACTACGCCAGCATCAGCGAACTGTCCCAGATCGCCACCGAAGAGGAACTGTCGCACTGGCTGGTCGGCATGCTCGAACGCATCATGGACTCGATGCAGCGCCACCGCCGCAAGCCGTCGAGCGTGCTGCTCCAGGCTGCCATGAAATATCTGGCCGAGCATTTCGACGAACCGATCGGGCGGGATGACGTGGCTCGCGTGGCCGGGCTGTCGCCGGCCCATTTTTCCCGGCTGATTCGCCGTCACGCGGACCGCGGGTTCAACGACCTGCTGAACCAGTTGCGGATCGACCGGGCGACGGAACTGCTCCGCCGGACGAGCAAGGGCATGCTCCAGATTGCCCTGGAGGTCGGCTACAACGACCAGAGCTACTTCACCAAGGTGTTCCGCCGCTACACGCGAATGACCCCGCGCGAATACCGCACCCAGCACACGTCGGGATAGAGCGCCGATCACTTCACGAACAGCTCCACCACCGGCACCGTCACATTCGGCTTGACCACCGGCAGCTCGATCACCAGGCCGTCCTTCTTGCCGCCGGTGTCGCCGGCGTGGCCGTGCTGCCAGGCCTCGATGCCGCGCAGGTGAACCTGTGACGCGTCGTTGAGCAACTGGGCATACTCCACGCGCCCACCCAGCCCCGGCAGGTAGAGGTGCTTATAAGGCCACGCGAGCACGTGGACGTACAGCCGCCGCGTCTCGGGGTTCCACGTCAGCCGGCAGTCCTGCGGCGTGGCGATGTCGTCCGGGGCCTGCGTGCAGCCGTAGATCGACCGCCCGTGGCGGCGCATCCATTCGCCCATGCCCGCCAGCCGGGCCAGCGCCCGCTCGTCGAACTCGCCGCGCCCCGTCGGGCCGACGTTCAGCAGCAGATTGCCGCCCTTGCTCACGCAGTCGATCAGCGTGAGGATCAGCTGCTCCACGCTCCGCCAGGTGGCCTCGTCGCGGTGGTAGCCCCACGACCCGCTGAACGTCTGGCACGCCTCCCACGTCACGCGCTTCCCGTCCACCGTCACCCAGCCCTGCGGCTGGAACTGCTCGGGCGTCTTGAAGTCCCACGCCCCCGGCAGGTCCATGCGGTCGTTGACCATGATGTTCGGCTGGAGCTTGCGGATCAGCGCGTTCAGCTTTTCGCTTTGCCAGTCGTTGCGGCCCTTGCCGCCGGGCTTAAGCCTCGCATAGCTGAAATCCAGCCACAGCACGTCGATTTCCCCATACTGCGACAGCAGCTCGCGCACCTGGCCGTGCAGGTATTTCGCATATTTCGCCTGGTCGCGACCCTTGTTCCGCTTGTCCCGATCGGGCGCGTTGCGATACGGGCCGAAGTGCTTGTCGAGCACGTACTGCGGGTGGTGCCAGTCGATCAGCGAGTGGTAGAACCCCACGTGCATCCCGCGCCCCCGGAACGCATCGACCGCCGGGCGGAGCAGGTCGCGCCCGGCCGGCGTGTTCGTCGCCTTGTAGTCCGTCAGCTTGCTGTCCCACAGGCAGAACCCTTCGTGGTGCTTGGTGGTGATCACGAAGTACTTCATGCCCGCATCGCCAGCCGCCTTCGCCCAAGCCTCCGGGTCGTACAGGTCCGGGTCGAACCGGCGGAAGTACTGGTCGTAGATTTCGTCCGGGATCTCCTCCTTGTGCTTCACCCACTCGTGCCGGGCGGGCAGGGCGTACAGGCCCCAGTGAATGAACAGGCCGAACCGAGATTGTGTGAACCACGTTGAATCGGGCATGGCAACTCCTCCAGGGTGTTGGCCAAGATTGTGCCGCAAGCCCAGCCGAAATGGAACCGAAAACTGTGTCCGTTCCGCCGGCGCGCATCCGGCACGAACGCCAGGGCCCCGCCCCCGCGCGATGTTCCACGTGGAACAATCTTCCGATTTCCCTCCCCTTGGGGAGGGAGCAAGGGAGATAACATGAAGGCCGCCTCGGCTGGTTAAGATGGAAGCGTCGTTAGCGTTTCGGGTTCCCATCTCACACCAACGGAGGACGGCCATGACGAAGGTAGCACGTGCCAAGAAGTTGAGCAACAAGTCGTTGTCGGTGGTCAACGGTGATGTGGTGTATGTCGGACTGGATGTGCATAAGAAGTCGATCCACGCGGCGGTTTCGGTCAACGGGCGGCTCGAGCGGCACTGGGTGATGCCGGCGGACTACGCGAAGGTGGTGGCCAAGCTGGCGCCGCTGCAAGCGGGCCTCAAGCGGGTGGTCTACGAAGCGGGCCCGACCGGCTTCGGGTTGGCTCGGGCGTTGGCGGCGGCGGGTCTGCCGATCGACGTGATTGCCCCGAGCAAGACGCCGCAGCCGGCGGACCAGTCGGCCAAGAGCGACCGGTTGGATTGCATCGCCTTGTGCGAGTATGCGCCGACGAACCGGCTTGGGGTGGTGGCGGTGCCCAGCGAGCGTCAGGAAGCGGATCGTCAGGTGCAGCGGCTGCGGGACCAGGTGGTCCGCAAGGTGCGTCGGGTCAAGCAGCAGATCAAAAGCCTGTTGCTGCAGTACAGCATCGCCGAACCCGAGGGGCTGGCGAACTGGTCGCGCCAGTCGGTCCAGGCGTTGCGTGAACTGACGTTGGACGCGGAGCTGCGTTTCTGCCTGGACGAGTTGCTGACCGAGCTGGGGCAGTGGCAGGAGCAGGTGGGGCGGATCAACGGCCGGATCGAGCAGTTGGGCCGGACCGATCGGCACGGGGCGGCGGTGGCGGTGCTGACCAGTCATCCGGGCGTCGGAATGATCACCGCGATGACGTTTCGGACGGAGTTGCACCAGGCGGAGCGGGTGAGCGACGGCCATCAGGTGGCCAAGTATTTCGGGCTGAACCCGCGGGTCCGTCAAAGCGGGCTGACCCGCCGCGACGGGCCGATCGCCAAGACCGGCCGCGGGCACGTCCGGGCGATCCTGATACAGGCCGCCTGGCGGTGGATCGCCCAGGACGCCTCGGCCAAGGCGGTCTACGATCGGCTGGTGCGTAACACCGGCCTGCCGCAGAAGGCGATCGTCGGGATGGCCCGGCGGCTGGCGATTCGCCTGTGGCGGATGATGACGACCGGGGAAGTGTATCGGGCGGCGGAGTGAAACAGGAGTGAGCGTCGGCGGGATCGGCGGGCGGAACGTTCAGGACGGGTCAATGGTTCAGGCTCTACATTGGGATGACCGCGAACCCCTCTAGTGCCTTCGGGTACGTCGGGAGATAGCTGGCTCCCATTGTGGTCCAACGGATTGAATCAATACCTTGTGCTTCGAGCACGAATAGCAGACTGAGCCGTCTCATTGACCGACCCGGACCAACCGCCCCCGATCGACCGCCAAATCCATCTTGACACGGGGCCTCATAGCAGAGGGGTTCCCCGAACAATGTTCCACGTGGAACAATAGCACTCACTAACTATGAATTTCTTCGGCAACCCCCGCCCGGCCCATCACATGCCGCCCGGGCCCCCCGTTTAATTCGGGGACACGATGCCGTCATTACGGCCTGGCCCAACCAGCCCAGACGGCCCAACCAGCCATCGGAGGGACCCGCTTCACCTGCCCTGGGCCTGTCGAACGGGTCGAATGGGTCGGGTCCGGCCATGGCAGCAGGGATGAAATCTTGCGTAAGGATATGTCCTGCCACGTGTTACGGCAAGGTTGCACGAAGGTTGCTTAAAGCTCCTCTGCAACCTTGCTAACTGCTTGTCAAATAGAGGCTTGCGAGCAAGGTTGCAAGGTTGCATCTTCTAATCGACCGCCGCCGTCCCGCCCGCCGTATTCCTCTTAAGCCCCGGAATGGGGCGTCGGCATGTAGCCCCAGGCGAGCGCAGCGAACCTGGGGTACCCCTCGAAACCATCGGCGTCCAACCATGCGTCTCTGCGATGAGCCCCTGAATTGATAGCACAGATTCGCCGCATGTCAAGTAAATGTTAGGCTGAATAGATTCAGCGGCCAACCACGCCGCGACACTGCCGATCCACGGTTCCCGCGGCGCCTCTTCCGCCCGCGCAGCGGGCTTTGGACTGCGGCGATCGACCATGCTCACGCCGCCCTGTCCTTCGACGACGCTGCGGGCGCCGTGAGTGAAACCGAACGGTGAACGCCGTCGAACGGCCTGCCGTGAGCGTAGTCGAACGGGCGGGAACGAAGGTCCCCCTTTCCCCGACTCCAACCCGCGAAGCGGGTGCAGGCATGTAGCCGCAGGTGGAGCGCAGCGGAACCTGCGGATAGCGGTACCCAATTCCGCCAGCCCCGGAACGGGGCGAAGGCAGCTTACCGGCGACCGAGCACGGGATTCAACAGACGATTGAGGCTTGATCCCCGGCGGGACAGGTGGCAGACTGTTGGGGCAAGTGAACCGCATTTCACCAATGCCCGCGCAAGCGGGGGGAGGACAGATCAATGACCACCGACCAACGGCTCGAAAAACTGGAGCGGGAACTCGCTAACGCTAAACGCCGCAACCGCCGCCTGATGATCGGAGCCGCCGTCTGCCTGGGGATGATATTAGCATGGGAGTTTTTC
Organism: Phycisphaerae bacterium; assembly: GCA_028706835.1. Taxonomy (GTDB): domain Bacteria; phylum Planctomycetota; class Phycisphaerae; order JAJVII01; family JAJVII01; genus STB-87. The sequence continues at coordinate 8,917 of JAQTVL010000090.1, forward strand.
GCACAATCTGGACGAATAGGTACGGTGCAAGCTGTAGAACCGACGACGGCCCCGGCCCAAAGGAAAGGCCGCCCTTGGCCATGGGGAGAAGACGCGCCTGTTTTCAGGAAGGCCTCGGATACCCTACAAGGTTCAGGTCCGACGACGGCCCCTACGCTACTCACCGACGAACAAATGAAGGGCTTGCCTCCGCGCGAACCCGTCAAAGTCATTCGGGCCACGGCCTTTGTGCTCGTCGATGACGAGGGCCGAGAACGAGCAAAGTTGGAGATGCGCAAGGACGGGCCGGGGCTGGCGTTCTACGACCAGAACGGCAGCCCCCGCGCAACGCTGGGCGTGGAGGTGTTCGGGATGTCGCTTGTCCTTGCAGACGAGAACGGAAAGGCCCGCGTCATGCAGACCGTGGGCAAGGACGGGCCGACACTGAGTCTGTTGGACAAGAATGAGAAGCCCCGCGTCTGCTTGGGTTACGTGAAGGCGGAACCGAGCCTGGACCTGTTCGACGCGAATGGCGAGCCCCGTGTCGAACTGGCCACGACCAAGGATGGGACATGGTTGTCGCTGTCCGGGGAAGAGGGCAAGGGCAAGGCTGACCTGAGTGTTGTCAACGATGTCGGGCCGAATTTATGCTTGTTCGGGAAGGGCAAGGGCATGGCCACGCTAAACGCGGACACGAATGGGGCGGGGATGCGATTGACCGGCCTGAATGCGAAACACAAAGTCGCGCTGAGCGCGGGCGAGATTTCGGATATAGTCTTGTACGATGATAGCGGGAAGGTCCGCGTCAAAGCAAGCGTGTTCGATGATGGTCCAGCGTCGCTACTGCTAACCGGGCAGAAGGGCAAAGGTAGTGCCAACCTGATTGCGGGGTTGGGGGAGGCGATGGGGGCCTCCCTGTGTCTGCGCGATGAGACCGAAAGGGGTGGATTCATGCTGTTTTCGTCCAAGGTTGAGTCGTGGCTGCGCCAATTTGACGAGAAGGGCAAAGTCATCTGGCACGCCCCGTAGAATCGAAGGACCATCGAGACGGCCGGGCAGTGCCTAACGAAACGATCCGGTCGGTGGCAGGGTTACACCTGTCCCTTGTCCCACCCGGATTGACCCGTCAAGAACAGGCGGAAGGTGGAAGATGGACAGTCCCCATGTCTTCGCAAAGTGCGCTAATGCCGCCATGACTCCGGGAGAGTTGTATGAGGCATTTGAGAAATTGGGGCCGCTTCCTCGTTACCAGGAGAAATCTATCCCAGTTCCGCCCAAGACTATCGTTCTTGGGACTTCCGAGGTCCGCAGCAACCCTCGCTACGCTGAGATACTTCAGTCGGTTCAGAAGGGAGAGGGAAAGATAATCGAGGGGGACCACGGACGGCAGCTCTATTGTTCGGAGGAAACCGCTCCGGCAATTGAAGTTGCCAAGACCATTTACACCCACGCCGTGCGACAAGTCATTCGGCTGAGGAAATCCGATCCTGACCTTCCGCCGGTACCACCAACCGAGACAGATCCATTCTTGGGTTTGATGAGAATACAGGAATGGTGCATAGACGGCGACGGCCGGAACGACGGAATTGGAGTCAGAATCGTCCTTGGGATTGTTCTTGCCTTGATCGCAACTGCGTTGTTCGAGTTCTGCGTCGTGGTCCTATGGCCGTGGGGATGGTTAGCGAAACATCCGAATCGCTTGACGCTACACGCTTGCATCGCGCTTCTCCTGTTCGTCGGGGGGTTCAGTGTTCTCGCCCCACGGACATGGCGGAAATGGCTGTGGTTATCCCTCGTGGTTCAGATAGTCATGATCGCGATTCAATCGCTCGGACATTGACCGTCGGGACCGGAGGCCAGCACCCGTTATAGCGCTGCCTTCGCCCCCGTTCGGGGGCTGGGCTGAATGGGGGGACGTCATCCGCAGGTTCCGCTGCGCTCCACCTGCGGCTACACGCCTTCGCCCACTTCGTGGGCTGAATGCGGACTCTTCGGCCTTCCACGTGGCGGCCTCGGTTCCCTGGCCTTCGCCCCCCCGATCTCCCCAGCGCGCATAAAATTACCAAATTTCCAGTCAACTCTACAAGACGCCCCCCCGCCCGCCGCTAAGATGAAGGTTGCAGATTCCGTGGGTCTTCTGCGTGGTCTTCCCCGGGAGCAAGCGGTGAAACTGGCGATTTCAGGCAAGGGCGGTGTAGGCAAGTCGACGCTGGCGGCGGCTATCGCGCTGCTGCTGGCGGAGCGCGGCCGAAAGGTCCTCGCCGTCGATGCCGACCCGGACGG
>JAQTVL010000652.1 GCA_028706835.1 Phycisphaerae bacterium
GCGCCGACGGCGAGCGCTGGGATCAGTGGAATCAGCCGGGGGCGGCCGGGCACGGCTTCACCACGGTCGACGTGCTCGCCTCCGGCCGCGAAGGGGCCTTGTGCTGTGTGCAGAGTTGGCAGAAGGACATCGTCTCCGGCAAGATTTGCCGCAACGGCAGCGGACGGGCCGCCTATACCTGCCTGCCGGCGGGCGGCGACTGGTGGGCGCACCCGACGGCGGTGGCCAAGGTGGCCGAGGTGCTGGCGATCGACGCCCGCAACCTCGGCCGGATGAAGATCCTGCGGATGCCGATGAAGATGATCGACGGCAAGATTCGTAACGTGCTCCGCTTCGATTTCGAGCAGGACAAGGCCCGCAACATCGTCGCTTACGAACTGGACACCGGCATCCTGGTCTACAAGGCCGCTGCCGCGGAAGGCCCGCCCAGCCGATTCACCAAGGGAAACACCATCATCTTGCAGATGTGGCTGGTCGAGCGCCGCCAGGTTCGCACGCCCTGGGCCGGCATGGCGATTCACGAAGGATTGGCCAAGGGCAAGACGCTTCGCTACGAAGGCACGGTCACGGCGATCGTGCCGGCGGCCCGCAGCGAGTTGACGCTGCCGGTGGCGGTGGACGTGAAGGTGACGGCGGCTGGGCGGACGTGGTTCACTTACGACCAGACGTCGCAAATGGGCGCGCTTCAGGGCATGCCCGCGCCGATGCCGGAGACGCTGCGCCTGGCCTGCGGGACCTCGCAGATCGATACGTCGTGGATTCCGCCCGCGGCCTTGCGGGCGCTTCGGGTCGGGCAGGTGATCGACCAGGACGCGAAGGTGAACGAGAAGGTCAGCGTCAAGTCCGTCAGCGACCGGGCCGTGGTGTTCCTCTACGAAGGCGAAGCCGGCGACGCGGAGCGGGCCTATGATGTGACCAGCGGACTGATGACCAGTTTCCGCGCGGCCGGCGGGCCGGGCGATCTGGCCAAGGGCGCCGTGCGGGGCCGCCTGACGCAGGGCGCGCTGGGCGCGCCGCGCGTCGTCGACGAACGGCCCGCGCCGCCGCAACCGGCGCCCGACAGCCGCGGGCAGCGCCCGCTGTTCGAGCCGGAAGCTCCGGCCGCCTCGCCGCCGCCGGCGCGGGCGGCGAAGTTCTGCCCAGCCTGCGGCGTGAAGGCGCCAGCCGACGGGAAATTCTGCGGCCAGTGCGGCGCGAAACTGGGAAACTGAAACTGGCATTCATCAAAAGGAGACGCACCATGACACGCGCACTGGCGATCGCTAGCCTCGGGTTCTTCGGGTTGATCGGGGCGGGGCGGTTGCTGGCTGATGGCGGCACGCCCGCGCCGCCCGCCAACGAGGCGGAGGCCGCCGCCAGGCGGGGCACCGAGGTCCTCAAGGCCGTCAACGCCGGCTACTTCCACTTCGACCCGAACGTGCAATTCGAGGCCGCTTGCGGCGTGAAGAAGGACGGCAAAGCCGTCGGCAAGCTGGATCTGAAGTTCTTCTGCCCGGGCAAGTTCCAGATCGACTTCAAGCCGGACGAATCAGCCGGCCAGGAGGATGGGCGGGGCAGGGAGCTGTTCCGCGACGCGATATCCGCGGCCATGATCGAGTACGGCATTACGGACCACGGATTCACCGGCAAGAGCCAGGACAAGGACGCCAAGTCGCAGGTCGCCGGCGTTGACGTGGCCGTGCCGGCCGGCGGGCACGTGCTCTCGCTGGCCCAGCGGCCGGACTCGGTCCGGCAGGAGATATACGTGATCTCGCCTGACTGCCAGGTGCTCCAATATGCCTCCGAGCAGGAGGACAACAAGCCCGGCATCCGCGGGACGAGCTACACCGTGAAGACCCGCAAGGTGGACGGCAAGTACTATGTCGAATCGGTCGATCGCCGGGTCGCCGATACGATCGGCGGCGATGCGAACTCCGTGCGTGAGAAGGTGGTGACTGAATTTACCTACATGAAGAAAGACGGCACGCCGTTCTTCAAGAGGCTGGAAATCACCGAGACGAAAAAGGCTGCGGCGGACGCCCAGCCGAAGACGACTGCCTGGCTGATCGAGACCGAGAACGTGACGTTCAAGAAGGAGGCTGCTGCCGCCGGCGCCGCGGACCCGGCGGCCGCGGCCGAGCTGATCCTCAAGGCCTACAAGGACAAGGACGTGGGCGAGTTGCGCAAGCACGCCGCCAACGTCAATCAGGAGATCCTTGGGGAACTGGCCGACCAGGGCGTCAAGCACCCGCGCTACAACTCGCTGTTCGGCGACGGCTGGCGGATGGCGGCGGTGACCGCCTGGGACGGCAAGGTTGGCCCGGTGCGGTATCGGTCGCCGACGGAGGCGCTGGTGGTGTTCGGCCGGAACAAGACCGGCTACGTCATCGTCACGCTGGTCCAGGAGAACGACAAGTGGTGCTTCAAGGACGTAAACAACTGCCCGCAGTCGCTCTTTGAGAAGGCGGCGGAGAAGCCGTAGGGGGGTAAAGAAGCTCTTCGCCGTTTGTGCGGTGTCGAGGCCGCCGCAGGCGGTCGAGGCACCGCTTTCCCCCGCGGACCAGCGGCGTTCTCGCGCCAACGCAAAGCGGTGCCTCGCCCGCCGTTCGACTCGCTGCGCTCGCGAACGGCGGACTCGATACCGCACAAAGTGAGGAAACGATCGCCGGGTGCCAGCGACAGTTGTTTTGTCGCAGGCATGTCTGCCTCGCCCAGGAATATCTGTTCCCGCGCTGGCATGGCTGGCCCGCCGTCCAAAACCACCGGACGGCGTACCAGCCATGGCACCCATCACATGACTATTCTCAGCATCCCCACCCCCGATTTTCTCGGAACTGAGAATCGCCCA
>JAQTVL010000091.1 GCA_028706835.1 Phycisphaerae bacterium
GACCCTCTCGCTCGTGGTCACGCTGGGCCTGCTGATCGTGGTGGTGCTCGGCCTGGGGCTTGGGGCGGGCGCGGCGATGAGCGGCATCGGGCCGGCGGCCATCCTCTGGGTCGCCTACCTCTTCGGCGGCGTGTTGTGCTTCGAGAAGACGATGGCTGTCGAGCGGCACGACGGGGCGCTGGCCGGGTTGATGCTGGCCCCGATCGACCGCGGCACGCTCTACATCGGCAAGCTGATCAGCAACCTGCTGCTGATCGGCGCGCTGGCGGTGGTGGTTACGCCGGCGGCGATCGTGTTCTTCAACTTCGACCTGTCGGCTGCGCCGGGCCAGTTCTCGCTGGTCATGGCGGTCAGCGTGCTCGGCTTTGCCGCGGTGGGCACGTTGTTTTCCGTGGCGGTCAGTTCGGGGCGATTGCAGGGCGGGCTGCTGGCGGTGCTGGTGTTCCCGGTGACCCTGCCGCTGGTGATCGCCTCGACCCAGTTGCTGCTGGGCATCTTTCGCGACGGCGAGCCGCTGTCGGTGATGGGCCTGGCGGTCCTGATCGCCTTCGACGCGATCTTCGTGGCCGTCAGTTGGCTGGTGTTCGAGTTCCTGCTGGAGCCGTGAAAGGCTGGGCATGAAGAACGATGGCAAAGCCACGTGGTGGGTCTACTGGGCGGTGACGGCAGCGCTGCTGGCGGGCGGCGTCGTCATGCTGTTCGCCTATACCCCGGTCGAAGCGACCATGGGCCCGATCCAGAAGATCTTCTACGCGCACATGCCGGCGGCTGTCATTTCGCTGCTGGCGTGCATGGTGGTCTTCGTCGCGGGCATCGCCTACCTGTGGCGAAAGGACCTCTGGTGGGACCACCTGGCGGCCTCCGCGGCGCGCACGGTTGTCGTGCTGGCTGGGTTCGCGCTGGTCAGCGGGATGGTCTGGGCGAAGAAGGCCTGGGGCGCCTGGTGGGTCGCTACTCCCCGGCTGACGTTTACGCTGGTGCTTTGGCTGCTCTACGTGGTCTACCTGGTGCTGCGGTCGTCGATCGAGTCAAGCGACCGTCGAGCCATCGTCGCGGCTGTCTACGGCATCGTGGCGTTCCTGGACGTGCCGTTGGTCTGGTTCTCAGCACGATTGATTAAGGACCCACTCCACCCGCCGAAGATCGGGTTGGAGGACCACCGAATGGTCGTCACTTTGCTATACTGGTTTCTCCCCGTGCTGCTGATCGCGCTCGGTTTGACGATCGGCGGGCTGAAACGAGCACAGCGGCAGGCGGGCCAGGCTGAACGATCTGCCCCGCCGGACGTTGTGTGAAGGGCGATACCTGTCGTGGCTGAGGACAGCACAACCAATCCAACGCCTCCCGCGCCCGGCGTGGCCGCCACGTATGTCCTGCCCTTGCCGGAGACGTCGGCGGGTCCTCTGCCCACCGAGCCGACGGCGGCCCTGCCTGACTTCCTGCTCGTCCAAAACATCCTCTGGTTCTGCCGGCTGCGATGGTTCGTCGTGGCGTTCCTGCTGGCGTTCGGCCTGCTCGGCTGGCTGCCGCGCGTGGCTGAGCGGCTCGGGCTGCAACGTCCGGGCCTCTGGCCGTTCGCGGCGGCCGGGGTGCTGCTGGTCGGCAACGTGCTGTTCCTCGCGTCCGCCCGGGTGCTGGCCCGCTCCGAGTCGCCGCGCCGGGCGAGGCTGAACCTGTGGTTCCAGATCGTGCTGGACGTGCTGGTGCTGACGGCCGTGGTGCATTTCGTCGGCAGCCTGAGCACCTACGCCCTGTTTGCCTATCTCTTCCACACCGTGCTGGCGTGCATCTTCTTCTCCCGCCGCCAGAGCCTGGCCGTCACCGAGCTGACCATCGGCCTGTATGTCCTGTGCGTGACGGCTGAGCGAAGCGGGTTGATTCAGTCGACCAGCATCCTGGCCGGCGGGCCGGCGAACGCCGGAATGCGGGCGGTGCTGACCCTCAACTTTCTGCTGGCCCTCGGCATCTGGATGGTGGTGTGGTATCTCAGCTCGCACCTGGCGGCGATGGTGCGCCACCGGGAAGCGGACCTGGCGGCGACGAACCGCCGGCTGGAGGCGGCCCAGGTTGAACGCTCGCGGCACATGCTGACCACGACGCACCAACTCAAGGCGCCGTTCGCGGCCATCGATGCGAACGTCCAACTCCTGCTCAACGGCATGTGCGGCCCGCTCAGCCCGGAGGCGAAGGACGTCGCCGAACGCATCGCCGCCCGCTGCCGCCGGCTGGCGCGCGAGATCCAGGAAATGCTGCAACTGGCCAACCTGAACTCCGCCGCCCAGCGCCCCCCGGACACCACGCGGCTGGACCTGGCCGAAGTCCTCGGCTGGTGCATCCGTCAGGTCGAACCGCTGGCCCAGCAGCACGGGGTCGCCATCGACGAGGAGTTGCAGCCGGCCACGGTGACTGCCGCCGATGACCATCTTCGCATGATGCTGACCAACCTGCTGTCCAACGCGATTGTCTACTCGCGCCCCGGCGGCCGGGTGTCGGTCCGCTGCGGCCGGGGCGCGGACGGCGAGGCGACGGTCGCGGTGGTCGATGAAGGCATCGGCATCGCCCCGGAGAAGCTGCCGCGTATCTTCGAGGAGCATTACCGCACCAAAGAGGCCGTCCAGCACAACAAGGAATCGTCCGGCCTGGGATTGGCGATTGTGCGGGACGTGGCGGAACTGTATCGTATTCAGTTGACTGTCACGAGTCGGCTGAACGCGGGAACGACGTTTCAGTTGGCGTTTGCGGCTGACCGGCTGAACGAAGACCCGAAAGCAAAGGAGAAGTAAGATGGCGTACGTGCTGGTGATCGATGACGACGAAGACTTTGCCGCTGCCGCGGCGTTGACCCTTCGCAGCGCCGGATACGAAGTGGCGGTTCAGCACGACCCGGAGGCGGGGATGGCGGCCATCCAGGTCCGCAGGCCCGACCTTGTGGTGCTCGACGTGATGTTCCCCGAATCGGCCAGCGCCGGCTTCGACGTGGCCCGCAAGATCGCCGGCCCGAACCAGTCCGGCCCGCCCATCCCCGTGCTCATGCTGACCGCGGTCAACTCGCGGTTCCCTCTCGGCTTCAGTTCGAACGACATCGACAGCGATTGGCTTCCCGTCGCCGATTTCGTGGAGAAACCGGTCGACCTGGCGACCCTGCCGGCGCGCGTGAGCGCCCTGCTGGCCAAGACCGCAGCCGCCCGAAAGTAGCGTTGGCCTGGGGCCGCTATACGATGCGGACGGTCAGATCGACAAAGCCGGCTGAGTCGGCTGGGCTGGTCAGGCCGCTCAGCGTAAAACGATCCGCCTTTGTGGGGCCCTTATAGGAAACCTTGAAGATGGACTCCGCCGCCAGGCCGAACGGCACGCCGCCGTTGGCCTGCTTGGCATTGGCGAGGTTCGCCTTGCCGATGGCGGAGGCCGCGATGTTCGAGTTGACCAGCGAGTAGCCGCCGGCGTCGCGCACCGCGCCGGTGATCGTCACGCTGCCCAGCCCCGCGCCGCCGACCGCAGCCGGCAAGTCAGCCACGCCGTCCGGCACGCCGCCCGCCCCCAGCACATCCGCGACCGGGACCGCGCCGGCAAAGATGATCGAGCCCGACAGGCCGCCGCAACCGATCGAGCCAATATCGCCGGCTGACAGGATGCTGCTGTCCTTGATCCAACCCGCAACGGTCAGACTGCCCAGCGCTGTCGGCCTGACGCCCGGCGCCTGCGTCAATTCAATCGTTGCGCCGCGCATATCGCCGCGGACGGTCATCGAGCCGATTCGACTGGCCTGCCACGCGCCGGTCACGTCGCCCGCGATCGTGGTCGTGCCGATCGAATCGACATCGACATCGGCCTCCAGGTTGCCGGGAATCGCCGGCACGCCCAGCTTCAGGTTGCCCCTGCGGCCCGCAATTGAAAGTGAGCCGATCGACGGCGCTGCGATCGTCTCCACGGGGCCGGTGTTCAACCAGTTCACCGCGCCCAGCGAACTGATCGGCATGTCCGAGTGGATCGCCAGATCGCGAACTCGGGCGAGCGAAATAGCCGCCGTCGAACGCGTGTCGCCAGCCGGTCGCGGGCCGAGGTCGATCGCGCTGCCCTGGGTCGCATCGCGCAGCGTCAGCCGGCTGAGCACGCCGCTTACCGTCACGTCGCCGACCAGGTCGGCGGCGCCGGCTGAGATTGTGCCGAATGAGCCGGTGATTGCGACATCGCCGACCGGCGTGATCGCGCCGTTGTGCATCGTGATCGACAGCACGGACCGCGCACCGCCGCCGGCCAACTCGATCCTGCCGATGTCGGCCTGCGTGGCGCTCGCGAAGAAGACGTAGCCGGCGCCGGGGCCGGTGAGCGAGACATCGCCCAGATGGCCGGCGCCGTCGACGAATGGGACGGGGGTATGCGCGTCGATAGCGTGGACGTGGCCGATGCCGACGATGATCGTGTCGCTGTCGGCCAGCGGCCCGCCGCTGCCGGTGTTGCCCTGGTCGTCGGTGGTGACCAGGATCGTTCCCGAGCCGACGTAACCGGGGTCCGGCGTAAACGTCAGGCCGGCCAGGGCGGCGTTCACGTCGGCCAGCGCCCCGGTGAACTGCGTCGCGGAGTCGCCGGTGCCGTCGCCGGTGGTGAAGGCGAGGTTGGCCGTTCCGCCCAGAGTGACCGTGCCGTGCGTGATGGCCAGCGAGATTCGCAGCAGTCCGTTCTCGGCATCGACATCGGAGACGGAGATGGTTCGGCCGCCGGTGAAGACGAGGCCGGTGTTCAGGTTGGTCAGTTGCATGCCGGCCGGCACGTGGTTGATCGGTGCGTCGTTGACGGCTGTGACGGACAAATCCGTCGTGCCCGCGAGCGACTGGATCCGCCCGTCATCGAGCACGTACGACAGCGTCCGGGCGGCGGGGGAGGGGTCCTGGCTCAGGTTGACGTACGTCACGGACCGCAGCGCCGCCTGGTAGTCGGAGGACGTCGCCATGCCGTCCAGCGTGAGCGTGCCGCTCGTCGCGTCGAAGTTGGTGGCAAGCCCAGCCAGATTGCCGACGCTCAGCACGTCCTGGCCGGCGACGTAGCCGGCCAGATTCACCTGTGCGGCGACCAGATACTGCTGATCGCCCTGCACGACGCTGGTTGCCGGGCTGACGGCGGCCGCTGGGGAATCCTCCGTCCAGTTCAGCGAGCCGGCCGCATTTGTGAGGCCGGCGGGGGATTCGACGGCAGCCGCCAGATCGAACGCAAACGTTCCGCTGCCGGTGGTCACGGTGAGTTGGCCGGTCTTTGGGCCGGCGGCACCGGTGCCGGGCGAAACCGTGAAGGTGGTCGAATCGCCGCCGTTCAGGCTGAGCGTTGCCGGCTGCGTGACGGCGAAGCCCGCGCCGGCGGACACGTTGACGATCGAGATCGGGGCGGCGCCTTCATCGGCGAGCGTGAACGTGAAGCTCCGGGCGGTCCCCCCGGCCAGCCAGCCCAGGTCGATCGCCGAGTTCGGCGCGACGACCTCGCCGGCGGCTAGCACGTTCAGCCCCGCTGTGCGGGCGACGGGGTCCGCGCTGGCCGCGCCTGTTACCTGCACGTACTTGTAGCTGGACACGCCCGTCAGCCCGCCGCCGTTGATCGCGGAAAGCTGGATGCGATAGACGCCGTCGGTGCTGAACGCGAGCGTCTGGCTGCCGTTGCTTGCCCCGCGGTCAGCCTGGTCGGTCCAGTCGCTGCCGTTCCAGCGCCAGGTCGTGTAGTGATAGTTGTCCAGGTCCACGCCGCTGGTCGTATCGACCGCCCCGCCGGCAACGGCCACGCTGGCGCCGACGGCCGTCGGGGCCGCCTGGCTGGATGAGAGCGCGGCGACGGTCACGTCCGGCGCGGTTGCGTCCACCCGCGAGTAGAAGTAGCGGTACAGTTCGGCCACGGACTTGATCGCCATCGGCACCATCGTGTCGCCGATCGTCCGGCAGTCGGCGTCGCTGATGCTGTCGCTGCCAATCCAGTGGTCGATGCGATGGTCGCCCTGCCAGACCTGGCCGTCCTTGTCGTCGCTGTCAAAGTTGTCCGCGGTCGAGGCGTTCTCGTAGAACAGGTCGTAGGTGGCGTTGTAGCCGTAACTGTCGGCCGCGAGGATCTGCGCCGGGGAGCGGATCGGCTGGCCCGCGAGCGTCGCCGCGCTCCACCGCTCGAAGTTGTGGCCGTCCTGGGTGTAGTATTCGTAATCGTCCCACGGGTTGGACCAGTCGTCGCCGCCGTGCGGGTCAGCCAGCGCGTGGGCCGGCAGGGTCACGTCTTCCATGAGGTGGGCGACGTGGCCGAGGAAGTAATACGCGGAGCCGGTGTCGCCGTGGCTGTAGTCCCAGACCAGGCCCTGGCCGGCGACGCCGTTGTTGTCCCACGTGTCGTCGAAGACGCCATCGAGCCCGTAGCCGCCGGTGAAGTATTTCCAGCCCCGGTTCGGGGCCGCGTCCTGGCCGTTATAGCCGTGGTCGAACACCCGGCTGAAATCGTGCTGCGGCGCCCAGTAGTGGCCGTCGCTGTTGTCGAACGGGTCCTCGCTGCTCACGTCCTCGTCGTAGCTGCCTTCGGTCACTTTGGAATTGTCGCCGCTCGAATAGTTCTTCACCGCGCCGATGTAGCTGTCGATCTCGCTCGGGCCGAACTGGCTGACGTAATACTGCCACGCCTGGTAGGTGATGTACTGGTGGACGAAGCCTTTCTTGTTGGCCCCGCCGAGAGCGCCGACAAACCCCGCGCCGCCGGTCGAGTAGGCGACGGCGCCGAGGCCGACTTGTTCGGCGCCGCCTTCGTGCGCCAGCCCCAGCAGGTGCCAGGCCTCGTGGATCGTCACGTCGCTAACGCCCGAAACGAACTGCGAGTCGGACTCGCCGGCGGACCCGATGGCCGCGGAAAAGACGAAGGCGTTGTCGGCTGGGTCGGCGTTGCCGACATCGACCTTCTCCGCCAGGCCGAGGTAGTTGCCGAAGGACTGGAAACTCTCGCCGGTCCCGCCGACGTAGATCGTCGAGTACTGGCCGGCGATCGGCTGGTCCATCGTCACCACGACGCCAAAGCGGGCGAGGGCGTCCGCCGTGCGGGCGGCGATCTGGTCCGCCAGCGGCTGCGCGTCCGCGCCGCTCGGGGCCGCGAACGGCGATACGTTGATGCCGGTCACGTGAACGGGGCCATCGTAGGCGACATCGTGGGCGCCGGCGAAATCGAGGTAGATCACCTGGCCGGCGGCGTGCCGGGCGAAATCAGCCGGGCCGGTAAGCCCGGGCAGGTAAGCCACGCCCGACAGCAGCAGGCGATCCTCGAGCGGCTCAAGCCTGCCGAATGAACGATCCGCGTCAGCGAAAATCATGGTGCAACTCCAAGGTTCGACTCTGGTTGTCGAGGGGATGTCGGTATTGGTAAAGCAGGAATGGGTCCGGCTGCCAACCTCGCTTGGCGACCTCGGCCGCCCACACGGAGCGGCCATCGGTTCACCGACCATCAGGCTAGCGAGCATGTTACGCGCGGGCAAGTGAATTCAGGCTGAAGAGGCGGGGCGCAATGTGGGCTGCGTTACGCGGGGGTTATTGCGGGCGGGCGCAGCCCGCTTTTGGAGTGCGCGGGACGAAGGCCCCGCTTTCGCACGCACGGGTGGACCACCTGTGTCGGTGAAGACGGCCACGACGGGGCGTGGCCCTCCACGTGCCACAGCATGGGACAGTAATCCGCACATATGCGACGGTGTGCGATGGTGACCGCGCCGAAAAGCGGGGGTGGTTTGAGGCGATTCTTTCGTAACTCCAGCGGATTTGCACGCCGGCGGGGAACGATCACTGGACTTATGGCTGTGGGGGGAGTCAGGGCGATGGGGAACGGCGAGCGCGGACCTTTGGTCCTGCGGCTAAACGGTATGCGGAAAGAACGAAAAGCGGGGCCTTCGTCCCGCGCACTCCAAAAGCGGGCTGCGCCCGCGAAAGGAGAGCGGGCAGCGTGGGCGATCAGGCTGCCGGGTGGCGCCGGGCTTGCGGGTTCGTCGCGGTTTTCATCATGTCCCCCAATTAAACGGGTGGCTCGGGCGGCATGTGACGGGCCGGCCGGGGGTTGCGGGGGAAAGTCATGGTTAGTGAACGCTATTGTTCCACGTGGAACATTCCTTGGCGGGCGCCTCTCCCTTGCCTCCTCCGCCGACGTGGGAGGGAAATAGGCTCTCCGGCGATTACTGCTCTGCCCGGCGGGTCGCTGCGGCTCCTGTTCCAGATCACGTACACGTTGCCGTCCGCGTCAGCCGTGTGCCCGTTGCCGTGCCCATGCCCCGTCCCGACCACAGTACCAGTTGAATCCGAAACACGACAGGCCGGACTGACGATGGGCTGCCCTCCGCCTGCTGAGACGCGATGGCCTTGCCCGCCGAGATATTCGCGCGCGGAATTTGCCTGCGACCCACCTGAATCTTACGGTTCGTAAGAAGCCAAGAACGCCGGCGTGGGCCGGCGGAATTCGTTCAGGCAACACACTCTGCTCGCCGCCGAAAGGACGTGATGTGCATGCACATCATCAAGAGTCTCGTCATCGTTCTGGCAGTGGTTCTGGCCGCTTCCGTTGCGTCGGCGGATGTGTTCACCTTTACGCCGAATCCAAGCGACTTGAATGACCTGGACCACAACTACTACTACACCTGGCGGATCAGCAGCAGCCTGATCGATCAGCCGATCTCCGAGGCGACGCTGACATTCAGGAATATCCGCAACTGGGATTCCAATCCGAACGTGCTTTACATCCACCTCCTGGACACGGCTGGGTCCAGCCCGAACGTTCGCTCGTACTGGGACGGCGAGGGCGGCGGGGACGCGTTCCTGAACCAGGGCATCGAACTGGTCACGTATCACAATCTGCCGGCCACGGGCCAGACGCTCACCTACAGCCTTGACCACAGCGAGTTGGTCAAGTTGAACGAGTATCTGGCCGCGGGGCGCGACTTCGCCCTGGGGTTCGATCCGGACTGCCACTTCTACAACGACGGCATCAGCATGCGGCTGGTCGAAGGTACGTTCGCTCCCGTGCCCGAACCTGCGACGTTGAGCCTCCTGGCAGCCGGCGGTGCGGCGATGTTCTTCTGGCGTCGCCGCCGGAATGCGCGATGACGTATCGGCTTTGAGCGACCGATCGGACGCTTGCCCGCCGCGGGGAGTTACCCTCCCTGCGGCGGCAGTGTTTCATCGACGGCGTCACCGCATTCGCCCGGGCACTTGCCACATGTCCGGGTTCTCGCCGCCGAAGGACTGCGTCAACGGGTTGGTCGCCTGGGGCAATTCTTCCAGCACGTCCGCCGGCAGAACCACGTCGCCGGCGGCAGCGTTGATCCGTGCCTGATCGGCGTTGCGGGCGCCGACGACCACGCTGGTCACGCCAGGCTGAGCCAGCAGCCAACCCAGCGCGACGTGAGCCGTCGGCAGGCCGGCCCGTTGCGAAATCCCCGCGATTCGGCTGATCGCCTCGAACGTCTCTGCCTTCGCGCCCGGCTGGCCGTGCCGTGCCCGGGGCCGGTCGCCGCGAAAATGCCGCGTTCGCGATCGCTCCGGCGGGACCTCGTCGGCTGACTGCCACTTGCCCGCATGCCCTGCATCAGCGGGCAACTTCAAGCTCAACTTTGCGGGCCGCGCCACACGCTGCCGCCGAAAGTCGTCACGTAGATGACCGTGTCGTCGGCGGCGTCGAACGCCACCCGCTGGACATTGGCAAACGGCAGGCCGGCCGTGGCGGCCGATGGTGGAACATTTCCGGACTAGTGTCGGGCGACTCGCGGGACACCAACCGTGGGGGGCGCGATGCACGCGGAGCGCGGGTTTTCCCTCCCTCACCGGGCGTCGCAGGCGGCCTCGGCGGCGTAGGTCAGGTCCACTCGCACAATGCGGCGGTTGATGAAGTCCGTGACGTACACGCCGCTCTTGCCCACGCTCACCGCGAAGGGCCAGGCGAACGGAATGGCTGGCTGCTTGAGCTTGCCGTTGCCGCCCTGGCTGTCTTCGTTGCCGTAGTCGCCGAACCGCAGCAGCGGGTTGTTGTTCGCGTCCACCGCGAGCACGGAGAACTGTCCGACATCGGGCACCCAGACCCGGCCGAAGCTGTCCACGCAGAATCGGCTGGTGTAGCATCCGCACCACGCCCCGCCCGACGGGGCCACGGTGAAGCCCGGACGGGCCCACACTGCGCCCTTCACGTACACGTCGACGGTCTTGGACATCGCGAGCTTGAGCATCTTGTCCGCGTCGGGCGGCGGCCAGGGCTGGGCCTTGTTGGCTGGCGGATAGAAGAACTGCCCGCCCTTCGGGCCGAACTTCACCACGCTGCCGTAGAACCCGGCGTACGACTCGGTGATCTTGCCGGCGGCGGCCAGCGCGGGCGGGATCAGTTCGTCGGCTGGGCGAGCGCCGGTTGCGACGTAGATGTTGCCCGCGGCGTCGGCCATCGGCGAGCCGTCCGCCTTCTGCGTGCCGAGCACCGTGACGTCGTCTCGCGGCCGGCCGTCCGGCCCGAGGATCCACACACCGGCCTGTTTGTTCCACTGCCCGATGAGGACGACCTCGCCCTTCGGCGACACCGAGAGCCCCTTCGGGCCGGTGGCGGCGTGGCCCCAGTGGCTGGCGGGGATGTCCTTGAAGGCGCTGCTCTGCGTGCTAGCGAAGTTGACGGGCTTTCCGTCGCGATCGAACAGATCGACCCGCGCGAGCGCCTTGTAGTAGTCGGTCAGGTTGTAGACGATCAGTTGCCCGGCCGGCGTCACGGCAATGTCATGGCCTTTCATCGGCAGCACCCTGGTCTCGCCGGTCAGGCCGTCCACGCGGGCGATCTGGGACTCCGAATACGAGTGAACGAACACATCGTCAGTAACCGGCGAGGCGGCGATCTGGTAGACATCCGGCAGCGACCGCGGCTTGATGACCTCGACCGGGTCGGCCAGTTTCTCGCCGAGATCGACCACCTTGTCCACGCCGCGCCTGGCGCCGGGGATTTCGGTGAACGAACGGGCCAGCCACAGCGCCGGCTGCTTGTCGGTCGTGTCCAGCGACATCACGCAGTAGGTTCTGCCGATATCGACCGAGGGGCCCGCGGCGGCGTCGGGCTTGGCGAACCGCGTAATCTTCTGCTCGACCTTGACGCTGGCGGTGTTGTATCGCTGGTTGTTCACCGGATACCA
>JAQTVL010000653.1:0-2038 GCA_028706835.1 Phycisphaerae bacterium
AGTTGCCGGTCGATTTGTCTGGTCAGTTTCGCCCCGCCGTCGCCGCCGGCGATGCG
This sequence comes from Phycisphaerae bacterium, assembly GCA_028706835.1. Taxonomy (GTDB): domain Bacteria; phylum Planctomycetota; class Phycisphaerae; order JAJVII01; family JAJVII01; genus STB-87. Next base: position 57 of record JAQTVL010000653.1, read on the forward strand.
GTCGAGCTCCAGCAACGCCCGGCGGATGTCCGCCAGCGTCTCGATGGGCATTCGCTCGACGCGGATGTGCTCGTCGCGCTCCAGTTGCCGCAACAGTTCGTTGTCGAACTGCGTCACGACCACCGCAGGCCGAAGCCGGAGAATCTGCTCCCGCCCGCCGCGAAGGTAGTCGCCGACGATCGGCCGGCTTTGCCCGGGCGGCAGGTGCGAGTAACCGGCCACGCCGATCACCTGGTCCCCCGCGCCCATCTGGAACAGCAGGTCGGTCAGCGCGGGCGAGAGCGCGATGATGCCCTTGGGCGCAGCCGGTCGCTGCGAGCGCAGCGAGATCGTCCGGCGAACCGAGTAGGCCACCACGCCGGCCGCGACGATGGTCAGCGCCAGCGCGACGATCGCGAGGCCTCGGACGGAGACGTAACCTCGGAAACGCATCTCACCCCTTCAGCGCCTTGCGGTAGAAGAACGCCGTCATCTCGGTCGTGCGAGACTCGCGCGGGCCGATCTTCAGCATCGGGCCGATCGGCGTCGTGTCCGCGCCCTGCCACAGCGACGTGAACGGCTCGACCGCGATCGCATACCACCGTCCGAACGACTGCGGTTTGAGGTTGCGGCCATATTCCTGCCAGATCCACAGGAACTTGAACCAGTCCTTGTCGAACCGGATGCCCGTGCCCAGCGACAGCCGGGGATTGAACACGCCGAACCAGCCCTCCGCCAGGTCCGTCGCCCAGAACATGTTGCCCACCTTGCTGCCCTCGGGCAAGACGGTCAGCATCGACTCGTCGCCCTCAGCCAGCCGGCACTTGGGCAACTCGATCTTCACGCCGCCCTCGAGCAGCGGCTTGCCGTAGGTCGGGTGGTGGCCCCACATGAACGGGATTTCGAGGTCCGACTCGTTCCAGATCGTCTCGCGCAGCACCAGTTCGCCGCTGCCGGCTGCCAGGATCATGTCGCGCTGGAGCCGCAGCGGCGCGGTCATGCAGTGCAGCGTGAAGCGGGCGATGGCCACATCCGGGCCTTCCTCGATGATCGCGTGGTCCCACCGCCGCTGGTTGCTCTCGCCGTGGAACGGGGCCGGCGTGCCGAAGTAATCGTCCACCCGGCTGCCCGTGGGAAACAGTTCAGGCCAGCCGCCCACGCGACGGTTGAAATACTCCTGCCCGGCTGCCATCGTTGGCATCTGGCCGATGATGTTGTTCACCGCGCCGGGGCCTGGGCAGAGCACGTCGACGCCGGACTGCTTGTCGGTCAGTTCGACGATGGACGAGCCCCACCACGGCAGTACCGAGCAGCGGAGCTTCTCGTTTTCGAGCTGGACCATGGGCCCGCCGTGCGGGGCGAAGATGGACAGGCGGTCGTGTGCGATGGCCCCCGAGCCGGGATACAGAAGATTCATAGTCGTCTCCTGGTGAACGTCGAGGTGAACGGCCTCACTTGCCCGGCGAGCGAACCACTCGCGGGCGGATCAGCAGCACCATCTCGCGCGTCTGGCCCTTGTTCGTGTCGTCGGTGAGCAGCGTCCGCCCGAGCACCAGGGCGGCGGCGCCTTTCAACTGCGGGGCGATCAGCACAAACTCGCCGCGGTTGGCCGACAGTTCGAGCTTGACCTCGTTGTAGATCCGCCCGACATCGCGATACTGCTCGCCGCGCGGCACGCCCGCCGCGAACACGCGGTCCTTCGCCCGCCCGAAACGAATCTCCGGCACCAGCGTCAGGTTCACCGAGTCGATGTGCTCGACGTCGTGCCAGGCCCCCACCCAGTAGAGCGTCGTGCATGCGGGAAACTCGTCGCCGGAGGCTGTGCCCTCCGCGGAGAACACGAACGCCCGCCGCTCGCGGGACACCGCGTCCAGCGTGACCTCCATCGGCGAGTCGGTCTCGAACCGCATCCGCCCGGTGCGAACCTTGCCGTCGCGGGCCGCCAGCATGATCTGCGTCGCCTGGGTGAAGTCAGCCGCCTTGCCCACGCCGACGCGGAAGCC
>JAQTVL010000653.1:2048-2823 GCA_028706835.1 Phycisphaerae bacterium
GCGTCGACCCGCTTGACACCCAGCGTATCCTCGCGAACGCGGCTCCACAACTCCGCGCTGCTCGACAGCGAGCCGGCCGGCACGTCCACCATCAGCACGTCGCAGAACACGACGAACGCGACCTGGCTGACGATCGGGTCCGGCGCCCCGTCCGGCTGGCTGGCCGGCTCGCCGACCGCCAGCGGCAGCCGGTCAGCCGGCTCCGGCATGGGCGGCAGCGGCGGCGGCGTGCGAGTGCGATGTCCGAAATCGCAGCCGCCCAGCGCCAGCGCGAGCAGCGGAACAATGGTCAGCCAACGGGTCATCGATTTCCTCTGCCCCCCCGAGGGCACCACGGCAAAGGCACATCGTAAGGCCGGGCGGATTAACTGTCAACGAACGGCGAAGGTCCGCTGTTCCTATTCCCGCCGTCCATCTTTGCCGATAAACTATGGACATGGACCCCGCAATGCCATTTTCGCCAAGGGACGTACCGATGGAGAACCCGTTCGCGCAAGATACCTGGCGCGTGTTTCGAATCATGGCAGAGTTCGTCGAGGGCTTCGAGATCCTCAGCCAACTGCGTAACCCCGCGGTCTCGATCTTCGGCTCGGCCCGTTCCGCGCCGACAAGTTTCTACTACAAGCAGGCGGAAAAGCTGGCCGCCAAGCTGGTCGACAGGCAGTTCGCGGTGATCACCGGCGGAGGGCCCGGCATCATGGAGGCCGCCAACCGCGGCGCCCGCCGGGCCGGGGGCAAGAGCGTCGGCCTGAACATTCACCTGCCGCAGGAGCAG
>JAQTVL010000654.1 GCA_028706835.1 Phycisphaerae bacterium
ACGCGGCCTGTTCCTCGCGACGGTCGTCAGCAACGCGCGGCTGTGTCGCGATCATTTTCGGCTGGTGCTGTCGATGGCGGACTTCCCGCCGACGGCGCCGGGGCAGTTCGTGCAGATCAACTGCCAGGCGCGATGTGAAACCGCCGACGAGCCGGCTGAGCACGCGTGGCGGTCGGAGAGCGACCCCGGCCTGCGGACGCGATCGCTGGTCGGGCCGCTGCCGCTGCTTCGGCGGCCTTTCTCGCTGGCGGGGGATCGGCCCGGGCCGGCGGGCGGGACGACACGACTGCTGGAGATCATCGGGCGGGCGATCGGCGTGGGGACGTCGCGGTTGGCGATGCTGGCGCCGGGGGAGACGCTGGACCTGATCGGCCCGCTGGGCAACAGTTTCCCAATGCCGTCGGCCGGTCAGGCGGCGTTGCTGGTCGGCGGGGGGGTGGGCATTCCGCCGATGATCTACCTGGCGGAGGCGGTGGCGAAGCTTGGCAATCCGGCGATCGCGATCGCCGGCGTGACCACCGTCGATTTCCTGCCGCTGACGTGCGACGACAACATCCGGCCGAGCGCGGAGCTGCCGTCGCTGTGCGCCGGCGAGTTCTCGCGGTTCGGCGTGCCGACGCTGATCGCCAGCGACGACGGCACGGTCGGGCTGAGGGGCCTTGTCACCGACGCGCTGGCTCGCGTGCTGGACTCGCAGCGGCTGGCGGCGGATCGCGTGGTGATCTACACCTGCGGCCCGGAGCGGATGATGCGGGCCGTCACGGAACTGGCGACCAGCCGGGGAATTCGCGTGTGGGTTGCGATGGAGCGAGCGATGGCGTGCGGCATCGGCACGTGCCAGAGCTGCGTGTGCAAGGTCCGCCGGCTCGATCAAAGCGACTGGAGCTACAAACTGGTTTGCACCGACGGGACGATCTTCGACGGGCGTGAGATTGTCTGGTAATGACCGGAGGCGACACCTTGACTGATACCGCGCCACAACCCGACTTGTCCGTAAACCTCGCCGGCATCGAACTGGCCAATCCGCTGCTCACGGCCAGCGGGACCAGCGGCTATGCATGGGAGTATTCGGACTTCGTCGACCTCCGGCTGCTGGGCGGGTTTGTCACCAAGTCGATCACGCTTGCGCCGCGGAAGGGCAACGAGCCGCCGCGGATCGTCGAGACCCGGGCCGGCATGTTGAACGCGATCGGCCTGGCGAACGTCGGCCTGGAGGCGTTCCTCCGCGACAAGGTTCCGCAGCTTCGCGAGCTGGGCAAGCCGGTGATCGTGAACGTGGCCGGCACCGCGATCGACGACTACTGCCAGGTGGCGGCCCGGCTGGACGACGTGGACGTGGTCCGCGGGCTGGAGCTGAACATCTCGTGCCCGAACGTGAAGGAGGGCGGCATCACGTTCGGCACGGACCCGGCCCAGGCGTCGCGTATCACCGCGGCCATTCGCAAGGTCGTCCGCAACAAGGTGCTCATCGTCAAGCTCTCGCCGAACGTGACCGACATCGCGGTCATCGCCCGGGCAGTGGTCGAGGCCGGGGCCGACGCCCTGTCGCTGGTGAACACGTTCACCGCGATGGTCGTCGACGTGGAGAAGCGCCGGCCGATGCTGACCAACGGCACGGGCGGCCTGAGCGGCCCGGCGATCCGGCCGATTGCGGTTTACATGGTGCATCGCGTTTATGACCAGGTGGCGCGGCAGGCGAAGGTTCCGATCATCGGCATGGGGGGCATCCAGTTCGCCCGCGACGCGCTGGAGTTCCTGATCGCCGGGGCGACGGCGCTGTCGATCGGCACGGCCTTGTTCGCCGACCCGACGACGCCGGCGAAGATACTCGACGGCTTGCGGGAGTATTGCACGCGGCACAAGATCGCCGCGATCCGCGAGATCATCGGCACGCTGAAACTGCACGAACCGGCGACGGGGCCGAAGTCGACGTACGCGTCGCAGAAATGAAAAAGACAAGAAAAGACTGTCCGCAGATTTCGCAGATTACGCAGATTAAACGGCGAAGAAGAGAATAGGAGTTACGGGAGGAATGGGAATAATGAATCGCATAAGTCCTAGTCCTCCCATAGGTCCTATTTCCACTCCTGACCAAGGTGCATTCCACGGGTAGTGCCCGGGGATTCCTTGCCGCCAACGATGAGCATCGAGTTCACGTCACCAGGATCTTCGTCTCCAGGGCCGCCTTGATCTTGATCATCGCCTTGTTCTGTATCTGGCGGACCCGCTCCTTGGTCAGGCCGATGATCTCGCCGACCTCATCCAGCGTCTTGGGGCACCGAGACTCCGCATGGGCGTTGATGGCGAATCGCTCGCGGATGACCACCTGCTCCACCTCATTCAGATTGGCCGCGTTCCGCGCGATGATCTCCCGCAACTGGTCAACGCAGTCCGCCTCCAACGCCTCCCGCTTGTTCTCCACGAAGTCGCTCTTCTCCATGGCCGGGTCGAACTCCGCGGGGAACCGCTGGTGGTAGCGGGTCTGCTTGATGGCGGCCCGGCTGAAGGACTTCAGGATCGCCCGGCAGCCGTAGGTGGAGAACTTGAACCCGCGCGCCACGTCGAACTTCTCGATCGCCCGCAGCAGCGCCATGTTGCCCTCGCTGATCAACTCGCAGAAGTCGACATTGATCAGCCGGGTTCGCTTGGCCATCGCCAGCACCAGCGGCATATTCGCGTTGGCCAGCATGTCCCGCACCTCCAGCACCTTGGCATACCAGGTTAGCAATTCGCGAAGTTGGGCCAGCGTTGCAGTCCTGCCGCTGCCCCGGCTGATCCGGGCCATGCGGTAGCGGCAGTAGTTGTACTGCATGAACAGGGCCC
>JAQTVL010000655.1 GCA_028706835.1 Phycisphaerae bacterium
GGCGTCGGATTCCACCGTGGCGTACGAAAGTACGTCGTCGCACATGGTAGGCCCCTGGCATGTGGGCCTATGGTTGTTCCGCTGTGACGGCGATCACGGCAACAGTTCTCCAAGAAAAAGCGGTGCGAGGATCACGGGAAACCGGGAGACGGCGATGACGGACTGGCCCGAGGGGGAGATCCGCGTTCTTTCGGTGGACTCGATCGGCGAGCGTTACCGGCGTTATCGGTTGCCGGACGCGGCGGCGGAGGCGGCGATGGCGGGCTCGATGGCTCGTTATGGGCAGATCTCGCCGCTGGCCGTCTGCCTCGCCGAAGAGCGGCCGGAGCTGCTCGACGGCTTCAAGCGGGTCGCGTCGGCCAAGGTGCTTCCCGCAGTAACGTTGCTTGAGGCCAGGCTTCTGAAGGTCGACGAGCCAACGGCCAAGGCGATCATTTTGGGGCTGAATCGGATCGGCGGCCGGATGAAAGAACTGGAAGAGGCCTGGATCGTCCAGGCCTTGGTGCGTGAGGACGGGCTTTCGCAGTTCCAGGTGGCGGAGTTGCTCCAGCGGCACAAGAGTTGGGTCTGCCGCCGACTGGCGCTCGTGGAGCGGCTTGCCGAAGAGTGCCGCGAGGATCTACGTCTGGGGCTACTGTCGCCGACGATGGCACGGCAGTTGACGCGGTTGCCCGCGGGCAACCAGGTGGCGATGGTGGCAGCCGCGCGACGCGAGCATTTGACGGCCGTCGAGGTCCGCACCGTGGTGGACTTGATCATGGCCTGCTCCAGTCGATCGCAGATCGAGTCCATCCTCGAACAACCGCGGCGGGCGCTGCGGCAGGCCCAGATGGAATCCTTGCCCACGTGGGACCCGCGACTGAGCGCGGCCGGGAACCGGGTATTGCGGCAATTGGGATGCCTGCTGGGCGGACTGGAGCGGATGGAGAACTGGCTGCGGCGCCACGGACGTGCCGAGTTGGCGTCGTGCGACCGGGGTGTGCTCTCGCCGGGTTTCCGGCGGCTGGTCGGCGACAGTCGGACGGTGGCCGAATTGGCCGAGGACCTGTTGACGGAGATGGACTTGCCATGAGTGACCGAGCGATCGAAAACGAAGTCATCCGGCTCTGGCAGCAGCAGATGCCGATGCGGAGGATTGCCCAGCAGTTGCGGATCTCGCGCTACCTGGTGAAACGGATCATCCTGGATCATCAGAACGGGCGAGCGCAGGGCCTGACACATCCCGATCTGCCGAAACCGCTGGAGTCGCGCGGCAGCGTGCTGGACGTTCACTTGGTGTTCATTCAAGAACTCTTGACCCGCTGGCCTTCGATCACGGCGTTGCGCATCCACGAGGAGTTGCGCGGCCAAGGCTTTACGGGAGGGTACACGATCGTCAAGGACTTGGTGCGGCGACTTCGCCCGGCCCCCCACCGCGAGCCGGTCCTGCGTTTCGAGACAGGACCTGGGCTGCAAGCACAAATGGATTATGCGGTCTACGATATCAACTTCACGGAGGAAGGGCGGCGGCGCGTGAACTTGTTCAGCTACATTCTGGGTTACTCCCGGCGTCAGTACCTGCGTTTCGTCGAGTCGCAGGACTTCGAGACGACGATCCGTGAGCACGTGCGGGCCTTCGCTCACCTGGGCGGTGTTGCCGCCACCTGCCTCTACGACAACATGAAGGTGGTGGTCGCCCGCTACGAAGGCGAGGAGCCGATCTACAACACCCGCTTCCTCGCCTTCGCCACGCACTATGGCTACAAGGTATGGGCTTGCAGGCGCCGACGCCCTCGCACGAAGGGAAAAGTGGAGCGACCGTTCTTGTATGCAGAAACCAGCCTGCTCAACGGGCGCGAGTTCCGCTCCCTGGAGCATCTCAACGAAGTCACGGCGTGGTGGCTGGCGGAAGTGGCCGATGTGCGGGTTCATCGCGAGACAAAGCGGCGGCCGGTGGACCTGCACGCCGAGGAATTGCCCTACCTGATCCCACTTCCCGACAAGCCCTACGACACGGCGGAGGTGGTCTACCGCACGGTCAACGCCGAAGGGATGGTGTCCTACCGGCAGAACTTCTACTCGGTCCCCTGGCGGTACCTGGGGCAGGTCTTGCCATTGCGGATCACCGAAGAGGAGTTGATCGTCTACGGCCCGAATTTGGAGGAACTCGCCCGCCACCGACTCCTTCCTCGCAGCGTCACGGGCCAGCGAAGCGAGCTAACCGAGCATCGTCCCCAGGAAGACACTCGCGGGCGCGAAACCCATCTGCGGGCCCGCTTCGCCGAACTGGGGCCGGCCGCCAGCCGCTTCCTGGAGGGCCTGCTGAGAACCCATCGCATGGGCAAGGACCAGGCCAGCCGCGTGCTGACGCTGTTGGAAACCTATCGCAAGCAAGACCTGAGTTGCGCCCTCCAGCGGGCGGTGCAATTCGGGGCCTTCTCGCTGCGGGCCATCGAACGCATCCTCGCTGCCCAGGCCCAACCCAGGACACCGTTGGAATCGCTCGGCGAGCAACAGCAAGAACACTTGCGTGACATCCTCCGGGATCGGCCGGTTCCACCCCGTCCCACCGCCGACTACGAACAACTCTATCTCGATCCGCAGGAGCCGCCCGACGATGAACCGCCGCCGCAACAACCCGACGAACCACAACCCCAGTCGTGATCTCAGAGAGCGCGTGCTGGACTACTTCGAGACGTTGCGCGTTTCCTTGTCGGCGACGGACCTCGATGCCGCGTTGGCCCAAGCGGAGAAACAGCGGCAGAGCCCGCTGGAGTTTCTCTCCTTGCTGCTCTCTCCCCAGGCCGACCTGCGTCGAGAGCGG
>JAQTVL010000656.1 GCA_028706835.1 Phycisphaerae bacterium
TCCACGTCAGGTATCGACCGGACTTGTTCGGCGAATACTGGCAGTGGGGAACCAAGGGCAAGACCGACAGGACCGTTCCGATGTCGCAGGATGCACTTGAGGCGGCCTACCGGCTGTTCGAGGTCGCAACGTGGCGATACCCGACGCTCAAGCGGTGTACGTGCGAGCGGTTACAGAAGATGGTCGGCTCGATTCCCGAGTTGGTGCGGAAGCAGCCCTATCAGGACTTCTACATCGAACTTCGCGGGATCAAGAAGCTGGCCAACGAACGCCGGGCGGCAAGGAAGATGAGCCCAATAAAAAACGGCGGCATCCATTGTCTCAGACGTACCGCCGTTTCAGATTGGGCACGACTCGGGGTCTCCATGGCCCATGCCCAGTATGTCGCTGGACACAGGAGCATGATGACGACACGCGAGTACTACATTGCCGTCGATCATGCCGAGGCCGTCGAGTCGGTACGTGCCCGAATCAACCGTTAATGGGCCCGCGAGGATTTGAACCTCGAACCAAGGGATTATGAGGCCCTTGAGTGTATCCTTTGGTTGTAAACAGATAATCCATTGGCAATAGCTGCGAGCGTCATGCTCTGCATCCGGGGGCCGGTTGTATCCGTGCCGGCCCCCCTCGAAACAAGGCACACCGCCAGTAACACCCACTCGGGCACGGCTGGCGGTGTGCTTTCAACGAACTTGGCACGCCGGGTAGCGGCGTGGAAGATGACACGCTGAACCTTGGACGGATAGACGACTCCCACCGCGAACGTGGCGGAAAGTCCGCAAGGACGAGGTTTGGGGTCATAGCAGGTCAAGTAACGATCAAGCGAACGCCGTAGACGAGGTGCGTTATCACCTCAGTATCGGAGGTTAGACGCGGGTCCGAGACGAATCCTGCCTGCCCGGTGTGCCATTCAAACGAAGGGGCTGGCGGATCGGGCGATATGCGGTTGATGCAGACTCCACAAGGTCGCCAGTCCCTCTCTTCTTCAAGCCCATCGCAAAATGCACTGGCGAGCTCAAGGGCGATCCGTGAAGTCTGTCCCCGGAGGCATAGCTCGGAACTGCAATCGGCAACGGTAGACGTACATGCCATGCCGTAGATGGGGCAGCTCGCCAGTGCCTTCAAACTTCGCGGGCAGGGTAACAGGTGGTCGCGTGCCGAACCGACGTAGGCGCGCGGCGGAATCCTTGAGTCGGCAGGCGTTGCTACCCTGCTCGCCCAAACATCGCACCAGCGGCGGCATGACGGCCCGACACATGATTACCGGGTTTCGTGGTTCGGCCTGTTCGACTCAGGGCTGTGTTGCCGTGTCAACGGCCCGCTGGTGCATTTTGCCATCATCGCGGGGCGTTCCCGCTAACTTTGAAAGGATCGTGATATGAGGAAAGAGTTCCCAACAGAGGCCGAGGCAAGAACCTTCGCTGAGGCGGCAAACAAAAACCAGCCTATCGCGTTTTGTCCGCTCCGCGGGGACACATGCTTAACGAACTGCGTGTGCTACGAGAATGCGAGCGTACAGCCGCCTGGCGGCGCTTCAGACAAGTGGAGGGTATATGGCCCCCACTGCAATAACGCCATGTTCTTCGAGCACGAGATTGCAACCTGAATCACGATCCTCCCCGTCTCCAGCCGCTTGCCTCTGCGGGCGGCCGGGGCGGGGAATTGAAAGGAGACCTGAATGGCAGACCTTGACACCCAAATCGTGCTGGAGACCAGGACATGCCCGCATGGGCATATCTACGCGGTGCCATCTTGGACTGCGCCAGCCTACTACGACTGCCCCATGTGTGCAGCGGAGATGCACCGACAAAACACTATTACCGTTGACGATCAGAGTGATGAGATTAATCACCTGCATCGCGTGATCCGCGCCCTGCGTGGTGCGTTGAACCGAAAGCGAGCGAAGAAATGAACCGCACAACCATCATCTGGTCCATAGCAATCTACCTACTGTGGATGTGCTGAGAGCGAGGAACGTTATGGCAACGACATCTGAATGCTATCTCTGCAATCCTGACGCCGGCGGGGACTGCCTCTGCCCTGCGTGTATGGACAAGGCGTCGGGGTACGACCTGCTACACCTGAACCTGACCCTGGCCGGACTCGCTCTGCGCAGGCTGAAGCAAACGATCCTGCTGGACATGCCCGCGCTGAAGTTCGCCGGGCAGGACGACAAGGGTAGCTACTACATCGATCGCATCGACGCACTGCTCGATGACAAGTTCGCCGACGTGCTGGCCGAGTACGACGCACAGAAGAAGCGCGAGGCTGAATTTGCACGGCAGGCGCAGGCCGCAACGCTGCACCCATCCGAGGTCCAGACCTGCGCCGAGATCGATGAGCTGGCTACGCGGATCGGGCAGAGCGGGGGGACGCAGATATGACGGACAATGTCACATTCACAGTTCGCACGCTTCCGTCGCCAGACGAGCAGGCGGGCTACGATGCAGAGAAACTTATTCGCTCAAACCCCTTCACGAACAGGGCACTACTGACTACTGCCCAACTGCGGGCACTGCTTCTGAATAGGGCCGGTGCAGATGGGAAGTCCTATTTGATCGTGAACGGCACGACCCTCCCCATCAAGCACAAGTGCAAGATTCCGGGATTGTACGAAGTTTGGGTAGAACCGCAAGGCGAGGTGACACATGGGCATGACTGAGCAGATTCTTGAGGCAAGGCCAGTGCCGAAGCCCGGCATTTACCCAGGCGTCCCCTTTGACGAGTACCGCGCATGGGACGCGATCAACTTCCACACCCTCTGGCGGATGCGAGAGAGTTGCCCGGCTAA
>JAQTVL010000092.1 GCA_028706835.1 Phycisphaerae bacterium
CCGGCTCGTCGCTGAACTCGATGCCGCCCGCCAGCCGCTCGCTCACCTTCTTGCGGGCGGAACCGTCGAGCAGCATCATCAGGCTCTCGCCGGGGTCGCGTTGCACGGAGTAATACCGCAACGTCACCTCGGTCAGCTTCGTCGTGCTGGGCACGAGATCCCGCATCAGGCGCATTTCGTACACGCCGGGATTGAGCACCGGTCCGTACTGATACAGCCACCGGCCGTCGGGCTGCTGCTCACGCAACACCTTGACGGTCTGGCCGTCCGGGCGGTGAAGTTCAGCCGTCGGCGGCGACTTCTCGTCGGCGGGCGAGATAAGCATCTGGCCGGGCGTCAGGTTCAGCGCCGTCCGTCGCGGGGCCGACAGGTAGTAGATCACTTCGTTCATCGCGACGGCGTAGACTTTGCACAGCGGGGCGTTGCTCCAGGCGACATCGACCGGGCCGCCGAGCAGGATCACGCGGCCGCGCCCAAATTCCTTCTCGGCGCCGTAAATGGAGCCCTCATCGTCCGGCCCCCCCGAACCCAGGCGGAGCACGGTCGCGACCTGGCCGTCCCGCTGCGCCGCGGGCAGAAGCGGGAAATGGCGGAACACGCGGACGGGTTCCCACATGACGGCCTCGCTGCTGCGGAGCAGCGCCGGGTGGCCGTGCACCGGCGGGCTCAGCGCGATCACCGGCTCCTCGCCGGGCGCGTCGTCCGGCTGCGAACCGGCTGGGCGAGCGGCGAGGTTCGGCTGCTTCACGTCCACGGGCTCGCCGATGGCCGCGGGCAGCAGCCCCGCGCCGGCATCGAAGAGTGTCTTGTTGTAGAAGGCGCGGTCGATCTTGCCGCCCGGCGCGACGAGCAGGCCGCCGCCATTGCGGACGAAGTCCGCCAGCTTCTTCACCTGGCCCTCGTCCAGGCGCGGCACGTTCGCCAGCACGACGGCGAAGTATCCGTCGAGGCTCTCCTGCGACAGCAGCGGCAGTTCGACCGTCTTCGGGGCGACAAGGAACTCGATCGGCTGGTCGGATTTGTCCACAGTGACCGGCTGGAACGCGGCCCGCATCCAGAAGCACTCGTCCTGGTCGGGGATGGCCGACGGGTCGCCGTTCACCAGCAGAACGGGGAGCGTCTTGAGCACTTCCATCGCGTAGATGAGCCGATTGTCGGCCGGCAGGGCGTCGTTGATCTCCAGTTCAAATACCAGGCGAACGGGGCCCGGCTTGTCGAACTTCACCTGCAACTGCACGGAGGCCGCCGCCAGCGGGGCCAACATGCCGACGGGGCGGGAGTCCGCCACGTCCGCCTCGGGCGACTGGCGAACGGTGAGGCGGACGTTCTCGCCCGCGTTCACGTTGCCGGTGTTCCGCACCTCGACGGTAAGCACCACCGGCAAGTCCGTGCCGACGACCGGCCGGCTCAGACGCACCGACTCGATCGCCAGGTTGGTCATCTGCTCGTTCTTGTCGCGGCCTTCGCGGCCGGCCAGGCAGAGCACGTTCACGTGCGGGGCTTTCTTCTGCGCGGCCAGCGTGGCGGCCAGCGAGTCCCAGTCCTCGGTGCTATCGGTCCGCCAGCCGTGGGATCGGCCGTCTGTTACCACGATCGCCTGCTTGTGGTTGTTCTTGCCCGCCGAAAGCATCTTGGCGGCGAGCGCCAGGCTCTGTGGAACGTTCATCGCGCCGTCGGTGACGCGGGCCTCGCGGATCGCCTTCTTCGCCGCGTCGCGGTCGAAGGTCAGGCCCTCGGTCAGCCCCCGCGGCGAGGAGCCAGCCAGCACCACCGCCACCGCGTCGCCGGCGGCGAGTTGATCGACCGCCTGCACCGCGGCCCCCTTGGCCTGCTCGAAATAGTTCGACTTGGTCGCGTCGTCGCCGCTCTGGCCGGACACTTGGGGCAGCACAGCCATCGACATCGAGCCGTCGAGCAGGACGACAACGTCCTGCCCCGAGGCGCCCGGCCCGGCGAAGTAGCGATTCACCAGCAACGGCCGGGCCAGCGCAAACACCAGCGCCGCCAGCAGCAGCGTGCGCAGCAGCAGCAGGATCACTTCTTCCAGCAGCACCTTTCGCCCGCGCGACGCGACCGATAGCTCCAGGAATTGCATCGCCCCCCAATCGATGACGCGGGCCTTGCGCCGGTTCAGCAGGTGAATAATCACCGGCAGCGAGGCCGCGAACATGCCGATCAGAATGGCGCCGTTAAGGAAAGTCATGGGTCCGTCTCGAAACTCCTCGCTTCTTCCCTGAAGCCCGATGCCTCATCGCTTCTTCTTCGCCATCCGCCGGCCAAGGTAGCTCGATAACGCCCGGTCAAACGGCGTCGACGTGTCCATCTGGACGTAGTCGATCCGCATCCGGCCGGCTTCGCGGCGGACGTGTTCGATGAACTGGCCGACCGCCTGAAGATACTGCTCGCGAACCGCTCGCGGGTCGAGTTGGATGCGGTGTACCTGGCTTTCCAGGTCGCGGAACTGGCTCCAGTTCGAGAACGGGAACGTCAGTTCCTCCGGGGCCATCACGTGCAGCAGCATCACCTCGTGCCGCTTATAGCGGAAGTGGTGCAGGCCGCTCATCAACTGGTGTACGTCGTCGAACAGGTCGCTGATCACGATCACCAGGCCGCGACGGTGGATCCGCTCGGCGATGTCGTGGAATATCTGGCCGAGGCTGGTTTCGCCGCCCGGCGCCGTCGCCTCCAGTTCCTCCAGCAACACGCGCAGGTGCGACGCGCGGCCGCGCGGCGGGATGAATCGCCGCACGCCGGTGTCGAACGTAACCATGCCGACGGCGTCGGCCTGGTGCAGCATCAGGTGGCCGAGGCTGGCGGCGAGCATCTGGCCGTAGCGGAACTTGCTGATGCCCTTGGGGCCGGCGTATTTCATCGACCCGGAGGCGTCGAGCAGGATCGTCACGCGGAGGTTGGTTTCCTCTTCGTACTGCTTGATGTAGTAGCGGTCGCTCTTGCCGTAGACCCGCCAGTCGATGTCGCGAATGTCATCACCGGGGGCATACTCGCGGTGCTCGGCAAACTCCACCGAGAAGCCCTTGTAGGGCGATTTGTGCTTGCCCGAGACAAACCCTTCGACCACCTGCCGCGCGATCAACTCCAGCCGGCCGAGCCCAGCCAGGGCCGACGGTTCGAGCAGGTCGAGATATGCGGGGCGCTCGCTCATCGGCCCTTCTTCTCCGCGCGGCTGGTCATCTCAAACGTGTCCAGCAGGTCGCCTTCGACCTTGGCCGGAGCTTCGCCGTCCGGCTGGCCGAGGTCAAAGGCGCGAAGCTTCAGCTTGTCGCCCTTGACGTCGACGCGGACATAGTTGAAGCAGCTCTTGCCCGCCTTCACCCAGTCGCCCTCGGGGACTTCGCGCAGATGGTCCACCCCGCCGCCGGAACTCTGGATCACGACCAGGCCGTTCTTCGCCTGGCCGCGGAAGTAGTTGTGGATTCCGCCGAAAAAGTAGATGTCCTCAAGCAGCGGATCGCCCGCCTTGATATCGAACAGCATGCGGTCGGCGTCGTGGCGCAGGGTGAACACGAACCGCGTGTCGCGGTTTGCGCGGGCGGCCTTCAAGTCCTTAGCCAGCCACGCCCGTTGCACATCCCATTCCTTCTTCCGCTCCTGCTCCATCCACAACTGCTCGTCGATCGCGGCAAAGTGGCAGCCGCCGGCGTCGAAGCTATAGAACAGCCTCGCCAACGGCGGGTCGAACTTCGGGGCCGGTACGGCGAACACGTCCCACATCGCCCAGCGCCCGTCGCGGGCCTCGCCGGCGGCGTCGTGGTTGCCGAAGACCGGATACCACGGCACGCCCGACCACAGGCCGCGATCCATCAGCAGGATCGCGTCGTAGTCCGTGCCGTTGTCGTTGCAGATGTCGCCCAGGGAAACAACCAGGGCCGGACTGATCTTGCGGTAGGCGGCCAGGTGACGCTGGTAGCGATTGGAGCCCCGCTGGTCGCCGTCGGCGACGAAGGTGATCGGTTGGCCCGGGCCGGGCAGCGCGCGGAACGTCAGGTCGTCGGTCGCGCCGCCGGGCGTGACGACGCGATAGTGGTAGACCCGGCCGGGTTCGAGCTTGTCCAAGGCGACCTTCTGCCGCGACAGCTCCTCGCGGGCCTCGGCCCGCCGGCCGTACTTCGCCGTCTCGCCAAACTCGACGAATCCGGTGCTCGGCCGGCTGGTCGCCCAGCAGACGGTCATCGATCGCGAGTCGGCTGCGAGCAGGTACGGCCCGATGTCCAGCGGGCCCATGTTCGGCTGCGACGTCGGCTGCGCACCACAGGCCGCCGCCCCGAGCAGCGTAAGCAGGCAGACCAAGTGTATTCGCAGCGTTATCATCATCTCTTTAACACCGGAATCGCCGGATTGCATTGCATGGTTTCACGCCGGCGAAAGCTCTAACCAGCCGATCGACCACGGCGACATCACCGGCACTTCGACGACCGATTCGCCGGCGGAGGGCTGAATCGCCAACGGCTGCTCGCCGTCGCGCGTGATCCACGTGACGCTGCCCTTCCCGTCGCGCAGGCGAACCCGCAACGGACCCGCGTGGTCGATCGTCGCGTTCAGCAGCATCACGCTGACCAGCCGGCCCGCGTTCACGCGAGGCACGACCATCACCTGCGCGGGCGTGTCGACAATCACCGGCAGTTTGCCCCGGCTGATCCAGTCGGCCGCCGCGAGCAGTTGCGCACGGCGAGCGGAGCTGACGATGCTCTCGAAGCCGCCGTAGGCAAAGACGGCCGCCCGGCCGCCCAGTTCGGTCTCGACCAGCGCGGTGGCGGGGCTGCCGATCCGGCCACGGCGATCGGAGTACTCGCCGAGCACGTGGGCCGGCGGCCTGACGGGCGCCAGGCGGCCAATCAGACTGCTCGAAAGAGGCATCAACTGCATCCAGCGCGAGCCGGCCCATCGACCGTTCATCAGGTCGGCGGTCAGACGCTCGAACTCGTCACAGGATTCAGCCGCCGAAACCCGCAAGCCGAGCGCCGTCGCCAAGCCGCGATCCGCCAGCCGCACTGCGCCTCGCCCGTCGAGCATCACGCCGCCGCCGAGCATCAGGCGAAGTTCGTCGTCGGTCAGCCCGTCGATCGCCTCCGCGGTGAGAATCCGCCCGCAGGCCTCACGCGGGCCGACGCAGAGCGGCAGGCCGATCGCGGCCAAATCGTAGACGCGGTCGAAGTTCACCTGGGCCCAGGCGAACGGTCTCTCGCCGGCCTGCACGCGCCGCCCGGCGTGCTGCTCGCCGAGGACAATCTCCAACCCCCCCGGCACGCTGCCGTGGTTGTGTGCGATGTAGCGTTCCCACATCGGCCGATCCGCGGCGAGGCGAGCCAACAACGTGTCGTAGAACGCATCGGGCTCCATGTCGGAACAGAGGATCGCATACGACAGGCAGTTCGCCCCGAACGCCAGGTCGAGCATCGACTCGACCGCGGTCCCGTGCGGCGTCTTGCTCATCGCCACCTGCGGGTAGTTCTCAATCTCCGGGCAGACGCGATCGACGCATGCGGGCAGGCGGGCGATCTGCCGGCCAATCACCAGCGCCTTTTCGATCATGCCGCGGGGCCGATGGTCGGCGTAGAACCCGTGGCCGGGCCGGCTGCCGACCGGCAGGCCGGTCGCGTCGCGCAGGGCGTTGAACACGCCGTGCCAGTCCGGCCCGCTGAGCATCGCAAACTCGTGGCCGCAATGCTGGAAGGCCATGCGGGTCTTCGGCGAGATCGCGTGCATCGCCTCGGCGATCGCGCGGGCGATGCCGGCCAGGCTGCCCTGGTTGAACGCCGTCCACGCCAGGCGGGCCTCGCCACCGTCGGGGCTGTTCAGCAGTTCGACCAGTTTCTCCCGCGAACGCTCACGCCCGAATTCCGCGATGCATCGCTCGCAGAAGCAGGGGCAGGCGATCGGGGAGTGGATGTTCATTCGCAGGTCGTCGTCGATCCACACCGACGCCGGCTGGCAGACCGCATATAGCGCCGCCGACTCCGCCACGTAGGCCAGCAGCCGCGGATCGCGCGGGCAATTGCACGACACGGAAACCCGCCCGTCATGCCCGACCAGCCGCTGGCAGGCAGGCCCCGGGTTCAGCGGCGGCAGCGGCCCATCGCCGTGGCCGATCGTGTTAGCGATCTGGAGGCTGGCGATGTAGCCGGCCCGCCGCAACCGATCAGCCGCGGCCACCATCCGCTTGGCGGACAGCGCGTGCTCCGCGATCGGCGGAAAGCCGAACTCCGTGGCGAACCACACCTCGTCGCACGCCCCGCGGTGGCGGTCCAGCAGCGAAATAAGCCGATCCACCGCGGCTGTCGACGCGTGGTGCGTGGGCCACAGGCGAATCGTGATCATCGGGGGTTGCGAGACTTGGCTCATGTTGCGCTCCGTGAAGGTTGCGGGCGGCACTGGCGGCGTATCCGCCGGTGACGAACACGGGTGGGCAGGTAACCGCCACCCGCGCCACCCGGAAAGGGGTTTGCTCACGCGGTCGCCAGGCGTTCTTCGCGGGTCACCGGGATGTGCTCGATCAGCCGGCGGACCACGGCGTCGGCGGTGATGCCCTGGGCCTCGGCGTTGAACGTGGTGATCACGCGATGCCGCAGCACGGGCAGGGCCAGCTTCTGGATGTCCTCGGTGGTCACGTGGAACCGCCCGTTCAGGATGGCCCGCGCCTTGCCCGCAAGGATCAGGTAGATCGACGCACGCGGCCCGGCGCCCCAGTTCACCAGCTCGCGCACAAAGTCCGGGGCCTCGGGCTGGTTCGGCCGGGTCGCCCGCACCAGGTCGCGGGCATACATGTAGACGTGGTCAGCCACCGGCACGCGGCGGACGATCTCCTGGAGTTTGATGATCTGGTCGCCGGACAGCGCCGCCTGGAGGTCCGCTTTATAGTCGCTGGACGCCTGCTTCATGATCAGGATTTCCTCGTCCGGCTTCGGGTAGTCCACGATGATGTTGAACATGAAGCGGTCGAGCTGGGCTTCGGGCAGCGGATAGGTGCCTTCCTGCTCGATGGGGTTCTGCGTCGCCAGCACGAAGAACGGCTCCTGGAGCGAATACGTCTTCTCGCCCACGGTGACGTTGTGCTCCTGCATCGCTTCCAGCAGCGCCGCCTGCGTCTTGGGCGGCGTGCGGTTGATTTCGTCGGCCAGGATCATGTTGGCGAACAGCGGCCCGTGGACGAACCGGAAGATTCGCTTGCCGGTGGTGTGGTCCTCTTCGAGCACGTCCGTTCCGGTGATGTCCGACGGCATCAGGTCGGGCGTGAACTGCACACGCTTGAACGTCAGGTGCAGCACGCGGGCGATGGTGGAGACCAGCAGCGTCTTGGCCAGCCCCGGCACGCCGACCAGCAGCGCATGCCCGCGGCAGAACATGGCGACCAGCACCTGCTCGATCACGTCGTTCTGCCCGACAATGACCTTGGACAACTGTGCGGTCATCGCCTTGTAGGAGTCGTTGAGTTGCCGGACAAGCTGAATATCGCCGCCGACGGGTTCGTTCGTTTGGGCCATCTTTCGCTCCTTCAGAGATCAACAGATACTCAACCGCGCCCGCGCCATGGAGTTACGGCCGAAGTCCGGCCACGGGGCGAGATCGCCGCTGAGACGCCTGCCCTGAGCGAAGTCGAAGGGCTGAGGACGCTGAGGAAAGAATACGGGTTATCCGCAGATTGCGCAGATTCACGCAGATAGGATGCTCTGTCGAGCCCGACGAAGTGCGAGTGGCGGGTGCTGTCGTAATAGAGGAACGCCATGACCAGGCTGGCAACCGGCGGCCCGGCGACGAAGATCAGGAACCCGAGAAGGTTGGGCCCGAGGAACAGAGCCGCAGCCCGGCCTTCCCTGCTGCGAACGGCCATGCGCACCTCGCAAGAACAGAGCGTTCGCATTCTAAAGAGACGCCGGCGCGGGGGCAACAGCGAACCCAGACTGAACAAATCCTTGCGGAAACGTCCCGCTTGGCGGAAGATAGTTGGTGTCGCGCGAAGCAGGACGAGACGCAAACCAACCTAACCCCCGGGGAATTACCACATGCGTGCAACACTGATCGTGTGCATTGCCGCTGTCGGCTCGGTGATCGGCACCTCACAGGGCATCGCCTGCCCGGCGTGTAATCTCCATAACATGCTCGGCGACTCTGTCCGCAGTTCCAAAACCATCGTCGTCGGAAAATTGAGCAAGGTCCTCGGGAAGAACAACGTCGAAATCACCGCCACGCGTGTCGTTCGCGGCGACGTTAAACCGGGCCAATCTGTAAAGATGAGCGGGGCTTTCACCAAAGATTTGGTCGGATTGGAGGGCATCTTCTGCGATCCGACATCGCACTATCCGCGTTACGATTTCCTCCCGTTGGAGGCTGAATTCGAGGTCACCTGGTTAGCCCAATGGCCCATGACCAGTGGTAATGGCGGCATTTTCGAGTCAGGACCGACGACCCAAGAGGAGGAAGCATTCCGCCCGAAGAGCATCAGCATGGCCCTGAAACTGGCACAGGGCGTCAGCAACGAAGCCCGCCGCGCGGGTATGGAATACCTCGCTGCCGCGAAGCATTCGCCAACGGACGCGGTACTGCGAGCCGTGGCCGACGGGCGGGAGGCAAGAACACTCGACTCTTTTCAATTCGAGTGCCTCATGCAAGTCCTGATGTATCGCCCCGATCCCCAAGCGAAGGCATGGGTGTTACACGATGTGCAGACTTCAATCGCCACCACCCGTCCGGGCGTGGAATGGTCCAAGGGCTTCGACGACCCAACAAAGGGTGGCGAAGAACTCGCAGCGCTCGTCGGTTGCGCCACCGAGACGTGGGACTGGCCCCAGTGGGCCTACTATGGCGGCCCCCGACGAAACCCGCCGAAGGAAATCATGGAGAAGCGGGCAGCGGAACTGCTCCGTGAGGTCAAGCGCACGCTGCCCGAGTCCAGTTGGACCAAAGGCACAGAGATGTTCGAAAGCGACAGCCTGTTAATCGTCAAGCAGACGCGCGACATGCACGAGAATGTGGCTCGACGGTTGGCGGAACTGGGAATGCCGCAGGACAGATCCATCCGCCCAACCACGCAAGGGGATCGGCCCGACACACTTGTTGTCCGAGTCTACGACGTCAAGCGCTTTCCGACCTCGCAACCAGCCGGAAGTGTCGAGGCGCGGGCGCGGGTACGTGACGCCGAAGTCAAGTTTCTGATGGACGCCCTGCCGACCCTTTCAGTGGCTGCAACGGCCGACGTGGTATACGCCCTTTCGGTCACCGAAACAGTTTCGCCCGAGAAACTCATGGCGAGATTCGCCTCCGCAAAAGACAACGATGGTCTCGCCCTTGGCCTATTCCGCGCCGCTGTCTGGCTTGGCATAGGGTTGAACGAACACGCCGACGCATACTGCCACGCAGCGTACGAAGCCGCCACAAATCCGGAACTCAAGGCGGCGATCAGAAAGACGATTGATCGCCGCAAGAAATGGATGGAGGAAGAGCGAGAAGCTACGCGCAAGAGCCCTTCGACATCGCCCACAACGGGCCTCGACTGAACAGATAAGGCGCGATATCGGAGAGAGCTCGCCGGAACGGAACACCGGACCCGCCATAGGCGTCGTTGCTTTCTTCACGGACTCTGCGATTCAAGCAGTCGTCAAACCCTGAACATGGACCTGCCCTTCGGCTTCGCTCAGGGCAGGCGGTCCCGCAACCAACACAGTTCTCGCGCGTCGCCTTCCTGAATTCCGAATCCCCGGCATTCCACACTCGGCCCTTGGCACTTGGCACTTCCGCCGGATATCATGGGCGCTACATGGGTCCCCTGCTCGCTGACATACCGCTGCGCTTGCTGCCTGCCGACATGGTGCTGATCACCGCGCCGATCGCCAACCTCATGATCCTCGCGGAGATGTTCACCTACTGGCGGTTCGGCCGGCGGCCCGCACTGCGCGGCAGCCGGATGACCATCGCCCTCGGGGCCGGCTGCCCGGCGCTGATCGCGGCCAATGTCGCGATCTTCGCGTGGCACCCGGCGGCGCTGTTCATCATCGCGGCCATGCTGGTCGCATGGGTGGCACACTCCTACGGCCGAACCACTTCGCCGATCTCCAAGCGAAGCCGCATGTTGCTGATCGGCCTGCGGATACTGATCGTGCTGCTGCTGCTGGCCTACCTGCTCAAGCCGACGCTGCGCCGCGTGGAGGTGTTCTACGAGAAGGCGATCCTGGTGCTGATGTTCGACACCAGCAAATCGATGAACATCTCCGACGCCGGGGCCGACGCCCGCACCTCGCGGGCCGACGCACTCCGGTCGGCGCTCGCGGCGGAGTCCGGCCGGCTGGACAAGCTCAGCGAACTATTCGACGTCCGCAAGTTCACGTTCGACGAGCGGTGCAACCCGGACGTGAAGCAGGTGTCGGACGCGCTGAAGATGCCGGCTGGCGAGACCACGGCCCTGGGGCGGTCCATCCGCGACGCGGTGCAGATATCGCAAGGCCGCAAGATCAGCGGCGTGATCGTGTTCACCGACGGCGTGGACAACGCGGTGCCGGCGGGCGAGCCGATGCGGGTGGCGGAGGACCTTGGCCGGCTGGCCAGCCCCGTGCCGATCTGGACGGTCGGCCTGGGGCGCGAGACGCCGGCGACGAATCGGCCCGCGGCGATCATCAAGGAACTGGCCCTGTCCGACCGGCGAATCCCGGCGTTCAACGTGCTCGGGGTGCATGCGGTTTACGACCTGATCAACCTGCCGGCCCACCCGGTCAAAGTCGAACTCGTGTTCGGGCAGGGCGACGACGCCAAGGTCGTTGACACCAAGACGATTCAGGCGGCCAACGGCAAGACGGCTGACACGGTGTCGCTGGACATGCAGGTGACGCCGACGACGGCGGGTTTCCACGCGGTGACGGTGCGCGTGGCGGACGACGCCAAGGCCCCGGACGGCAAGGCGTTAGGCAACGAGTTCTCCCGGCGAACCGACTACGTGCAGGTG
>JAQTVL010000657.1 GCA_028706835.1 Phycisphaerae bacterium
TGGCCTCCCCGCTCCCAACAGCCGTACCGTCCTGCTTGTAGGCGGTCGTGGCCCTTGTGAACGTCGCCCCCGTCCTCGTCCCCAGCACGCCTTCAGCCGCCAGGTAGTCCACAATCAGGTCGGCTACGATGTCCCCGGCCAGCGTCGATTCGTAGATGTCGGCTACCAAATGCCTGTCGCAGAGCTGGTTGGGGTCCACGCATTGGCAATCGCCGATCAGGATATCCGTGGCCGGGACGAGCCGCTCGGTGATCGAATCGATGGTCCCCGCGAACAACCGGGTATCCCCGTCGGCGACGATAACCGCCTGCCCGACGCTCGGCTTGTAGACGCCCGTTTCGTCCTGGGTCGTAAAACGGCAAACATCGCGGGCGTTCAGCACGCTGGTAACATTCAGAGTCTGGGCCGCGATATACGTGGTCTTGTCGACGCCCGCTATGGTGAATGTGAGGGCCATCAGACTGTCACCCCCAGCGCCCGCAACACGCGGGGCATGCCTTCGACTGTCTTGCGCGCGATCTCCTGGCCGTCCAACTGGAAGATGATGGTCTGGGACACGTTGCCTCCG
Source organism: Phycisphaerae bacterium (assembly GCA_028706835.1). GTDB lineage: Bacteria > Planctomycetota > Phycisphaerae > JAJVII01 > JAJVII01 > STB-87. The sequence continues at coordinate 569 of JAQTVL010000657.1, forward strand.
AGGCCGCCGCCAGAGAGGGGGATCACCGTGGTAGCCCCAGGCAGAAACACCCGCTCCCTGCCGCGCTCGCCGACATCGTAGATGCCGGGATTGACCGTCGTCCCGCCACCGGCCAACCCAATCACAGCCTTCTGGATCTTGCTGAAGTCGGCATTGGGATCTTTCTTCAGAATGTCGTACAGTTTGGTAAAGTCCACAACCTTATCAGGAAACACGCCGTGGAGGCCTTGGGCCAGTTGGGTGGCCTTGGCGCTGATGTCCTCTTCCTTGGCCTTCGGCGCCTTGTAGCCGGGCGACAAGACTTCCTGCAACGCGAGTGCCCCCGTGATGTCGCCTGCAGCGAGCAGCTTGAGTTGTTGCTCTCCGATCAGGGTGAGCGTCTTCGCCTGCGCGTCGTTCTGCAACTTGATCGCCGCGCTGTGCCCCGCGATGCTTCTGGTCAGATCGTCGCGTTTCAACTTTTCCTGTTCCAAGTCGAGAAGGGTCTTCTTCGTTTCCTCGTTGTCCGCGCCCTTGGTGGCGGCTAAATGATCATAAGCATCGGAGAGCGTGCCGATCCGCTGTTCGACCAAGCCGAGCTGCTCTTGCTCGAAAGCTAGGGTGGCGGTCAGTATCACGGCCTTGTCATTGAGAGGGTCAAGCCCCCCCACCAGTCTCTCGAAACGGACTTTGGAGATGTCGAGGTCGAGGCCGAGGCCGGAAAACGCGGACTGGAGGGCTTCCAGGTGATCGGTGAGCGTCATAATCGGAGGGACGACACGGGTCACAAGATCGTCTCCCACTTGTAGGGCGCTCCGAGCGACGCGGGCGGCCGATATTGCCGTGGACTCCATAGCGAAACCAAGGTCCTCGGCCTCTGTCATCGCCTCCCCGAACGCCGGGGAGAGGTCGCCGTCCAGCGTCCCGGCGGCAAGATACGCCTCGCGCTCAAGGCGCGATATCCTGGCAGTCGAATCCTCCACATAGCCATTCAAACCGCCGAGGAGTTTAACCATCCCGGCGATGCCCAGGGCAAGCAAACCGAGGGGACCGAGCATGAAATTGAAGGCGGCACCCAAACCCGTCACCAGGGGCGACGCGATCGCGGAAGCCGTACCCGCCGCGGTAGCCCCGCCTGCGGCCGCCCACCCGCCGGCGGCGGCGAGTCCCGACTTGACGGCGAGGAACGACAGAGCCGTGGAAAGCCCGCCCGCGACCTTTGTAAGATTGCCGGCTACCGTCACGACGGGCCCCAGAGCAACTACGAGCGCCAGAGCCTTCAGGATGAAGTCCTGCGTCTCAGGCGAAAGATCCATGAACTTGTCGATGAGACCACCTATCCAGTCCGCAAAATCCCTGATCGCCGGTATGATCTTGCCGGTAATGAAGGGGACGAGTTTGTCCCTGAGTACCGGCAGGAACTTTGCCGCCAACTCAGCGAACGCGGCGGCCAAAACCTGCTTGACCTCGTCCATCTTGTCGTTGAAGTCCGCGAGAGACTTGTTGGTCTCCGGGTTTACCAGCCCTAGCTCATGGGCTTTGGCCGTGAAAGCTTCGATGCCTGCCGCGCCCGCGTCAAGCAAGGGGATGAGTTCCTTCGCCCTGGTGCCAAAAATCTGCATAAGGAGGTTGTTTCTTTCGACGCCGGGCGGCATGTCGGCCAGCGCCTTCAATGTCTCCGGGAAGATGTCATTCATGGAGCGGAAGGAGCCATCAGCGTTCTTGACTTGAACCCCAATGCGGTTGAAGGCAGTTTCCATCTTGCTGCCTTCCTTGGTCGACTCCACCATGTTTCGGGTCATCGTCGCCACGGCCATAGTGATGGAGTCGAATTTGGTGTTGGTCTGCGAGGCGACATATCGGAGTTCCTGGAGTTTCCCCACGCTAAGACCCGTCTGGACGGACATGGTCTCCAGCTCGTCAGCCGCCCCGGCCATCTTGAGCACGAAGGCGACTACAGCAGCGCCCGCAGCCATGAGTGGTACCGTAACATTCTTGCTTAGGGTCGAACCCCAGGAAGTGAGCTTATCACCCATAGCACCGGCGGCGATGCCGAAGCGCTTCATGGGCGTGTCGATCTTCTCCAGTTCCTGACGGAATTTCTCCTGCTTGATGGCGGCCTCGTCCACTTTGGTTGACATTTTGGCAAGGGCTTCGGCGGTGATACCTGGTTTGTCTTTCAGCAGGTCGTACTGCTGCCGCAAAGCGTCGGTCGAGGCCGTGGCAAGTTG
>JAQTVL010000658.1 GCA_028706835.1 Phycisphaerae bacterium
GGCAAACTCAGGGCAGACGGAACGGGTGCGGCAAGACGTGGTGGGAGCATCCCACGTCCGTCTTTTTGTGGAGTGCGGGAGCGCAGCTCCCGCTTTGGGTCGGTGCAGATGGCGTGACTGCTCCGCAAAGCGGTAGCTTCGCTACCGCACTCCACAAACGACGAAGAATTCGCGGGGGCTTTCTTCCTGAGCGTGCCTGTCCCCCCTTCCGCCCCCGGCCAAGCCCGGAACCATAGGTTCCGGGTGCGAGTTCTCCCGCCCGCAGCCCCTTCTGCGGCCAGTCCCCTTCATCTTCGCGGGCGCAGCCCGCTTTTGGAGTGCGTGGGACGAAGGCCCCGCTTTCACGCCCACCCTCGGCGCGGCGTAACGATTCCGCCAACCCCCTGCCTCCCACTTGCCGTTCGGCGCCGTTTGTCGTGTTTACTGCTCGCGTCATTCAGCGAAAGCGGGGCCTTCGTCCCACGCACTCCAAAGCCCGCTGCGCGGGCGAAGACCGGACAATCAGGGACGGATACCCGATTTCCCGGATCAATGGGAACGCGGCCTCCGATTGTCCCGGGCGATCGTTGTCGCCGGGCGTGGATCATCGGTAGAAAGACCGCGGCTGTGACCCCGATACACCGGGCTTCCCTGTCGATCTAGCGAAGGGCTGAGCATTGGACGACGCCGCGCCGCTGCATCCGGGTTCCTCGCTGGACGCCGCCGGCCTGGCCGCGGTCCTCCGGGCCATGCTCGCCCACTATGTGCCGGGCTCGCGACTACGCGTGGTGCTGGGGATGGAGCAGCGGCGGCACGTTCACGGGTTCGATCTACGCGTCCACCGCATCCCTTCGTTTGCCGCCCTGACGGCGGACGCCCTCGATTGATCGGCCCAGGGCGACGACCCGACCTGACGATCTTCGGTCGGCGCCTGATGTTCGATCCTTACCTTTCATCGCACCCGCCGCCGAACAGTGCCCCGTCCGCGCCCGCCGCACGCTTCGCAACCCCATCCGAACCTGCCGCCCTCCCCCAAATGACATGACTCCTGTTCCCCGAATCCACAACGGCTCGACTTGCGGAATCGCTGCGCCGAAGCTCGAACAGTTGCGGGCGAACTGTCGGGTCGCTATTCTGGCAACGCATACGCGAATGGACGCCCAACTCGAACAGATGGCCGACGAGATGCCGGGCCCGCACATCGGCTGGGCGATCTGTCTTGAACCCAGCACCCCGCTGCTTGAACAATGGGTTCAGGTCGGCCGTCGAGCCGTGCTGATCGAGATACCCAACTCGGAGCGCCCGCGTCCCGTGCCGGTGGCGGCGCTGGATCAGCCGGGCGCGGGTCGATTGGCCTTGACGCACCTGCTGGAACTGGGCCACCGCAGGGTTGCCCTCGTCGCCCGACTGTTACCCGCCGACTTCGACCAAGCCGTCGCTATGCAGTCAGCCCCGCCGCCCACGAATTTCGGGGGCGAACCGTTTGGCTTTGTGCGGGATTGGAGCCGTCAATTCACAACAAGTCGAAGCTGGAAAGCGATCCGGGACGACGCCCAGGCCTGGCTGCTGCGGTGGAGGTCGGCCTCCCCCCAGGATCGCCCGACCGCCGTAGTCGCGCGGAATCAGAACATCGCCTCGCTGCTCCTTGAACTATGCTCGATTCACGGCGTTGCAGTCCCAGGCGAATTAAGCCTGATCGGATGGGGGAGTTACGGCGGAGAGTCCTTCTACCGCCCGCTCACGCTTGCCAGCAGCGGGACCGCGACATATCTTGGTGCTACCGCCGTCGAGCTGTTGAGCACACCCAGCCCAGCGGGTCCGCCCCGTTGTGTGCTGCTGCCGGTTGAACTGCTTAACCCCGGCCTGACCGCCAGCCCGCTTGCGAAATAGTAGTCCTACAAATGTACATATAGTGGTACGCGTACAACTCATTCTCTGTGATTGTGTTATGGGTTATTTCGCTTAAGCTTGGCTCTTAATTGATGCGTCCAGGCAACGCGACAATCTTCCATGCCACAAATGATTCACAAAGAATCATTAACCGTAAGCTACTACGGCACAATATGTTGCGATCCGGCGTAGCCGGAGTCCTCCTGGCCCAGCCATCCGTGGCACGCCGTTTGCTTTACAGTAACGATGGCTATATCGAGTGTCGATGGGGCACAGAGGTCTCGTGCGAGACCACAGACAAACAGGAGTGGGACGATGAACACAACAATGCGGAATCGGACGACCTCGGCCATGGTGATCGGACTGATGATCGGGGTATTGACGGCGTTGCAGACCGGCCAGGCCGGCGCGGACTTCTTGTATCAGTTCGACTTCGGACCCGGACCCGTTCAGACTGGGTGGACCGGGGTTAGCGGGAGCACGCTATACGGCGGTTCGAATACCTATGGATGGGCGACCGCCGTCGACGGCCGTGATCGAGGGAGCGGATCAGGCCCATACCCCGATATGGCCCGGGATTTCGCCTTGGGCGCCGGAACGTTCCGCGTCAACGTCCCAAACAAGACGTATACGGTGACTTACTGGGCTCAGGACTATTCGTACAATGTGCCGGTAGAGACATTGTCTGCGGAAGGAGTTGTAAGAGCGACATTCGGGTCGATAGTACAGCACGTGATGTGGACCGGGTCGTTTGACGTGGCCGTCACGGACGGTAGATTGGGCCTGGTTCAAAGTCGGGTAACAGTTGAGGGGGTAATGGTTCGATAAAAGAACCGGCTCCTGTCGATGAGAAGAGTGGCCAGACTTTTCTCACATATCGAAAGGAGTCGGTATGGTTGCTCAAC